>NZ_JSYD01000034.1:0-47141 GCF_054824005.1 Brevundimonas sp. GN22
TCCGGCAAACACGCTGCTGGACCTGATCGGCAAAACGCCGATGGTTCAGGTGACCAAGATGGACACGGGCCTGTGCCGTCTTCTGATCAAGCTGGAGAGCCAGAACCCCGGCGGTTCGATCAAGGACCGTATCGCGCTGTCGATGATCGAGGCTGCTGAAAACTCGGGCCTGCTGCAACCGGGCGGCACCATTGTCGAAGCCACCGCCGGCAACACCGGTCTGGCACTGACGCTGGTCGGAAAACAAAAGGGTTACAAGGTCTTGCTGGTCATTCCGGACAAGATGTCGAAGGAAAAAATCCAGCATCTGCGCGCGATGGGGGCCGACGTACGCCTGACCCGTTCGGACGTTCCGCACGGCCATCCGGAATATTACACCGACATGGCAGAGCGTCTGGCACAGCAGATTCCGGGTGCCTATTACGTAAACCAATTCGCCAACGACGCGAACTCCGAAGCCCACTTCAAATCGACCGGTCCGGAGATCTGGGAACAGACGGGCGGCGATATCGACGCCTTCGTCGCGGGCATCGGTTCGGGCGGTACCATCACCGGTATCGCACGATATCTAAAGTCACAGGGATCCAAGGCAGAAATTCTGTTGGCTGACCCTGTCGGTTCGGCGCTGGCGGGAATCGTCAACGAAGGCAAACCGGGCCCTGACGGCTCCTATACCGTCGAAGGCATCGGGCAAAACTTTGTGCCGGACACCGCTGATATCGAACTTATCGACAAAGCTTATTCCATCCCCGATGCGGAATCGATCGCCACGGCGCGCGAGCTTCTGCTGAAGGAAGGCGTGCTGGCTGGCTCGTCGTCGGGCTGCCTGATTGCCGCGGCTCTGCGCTGGTGCAAGGAGCAGACCGAGCCGAAGACCATCGTCACCTTCGTCTGTGACACCGGCGCGAAATACCTGTCCAAGGTCTACAACGACACCTGGCTGGCCGACCAAGGCCTGACCGAGCGCGAGATCAAGGGCAACCTGTCCGACCTGATCACCCGCAAATATGAAAAGGGTGATGTGGTCGTGGTTGGTCCGGAAGACACCATCGACACCGCCTTCAAGCGTATGCGCGGCAGCGACGTGTCGCAGCTTCCGGTCATTCAGGATGGCCGCCTGATTGGCATCGTCGACGAGAGCGACATCGTGCACCTGATGAACACCGACGAAATCACCCGCAAGGAGCGTTTCGCCAAGACGGTGTCCACCGCCATGACCCGCGATCTGGACACGGTTCAGGTGACCGAAGACCTCGACGCCCTAATCCCGCTGTTCGACCGTGACCGCGTGGCCATTGTGCAGGACGGCGACAAGTTCGTGGGTCTGATCACCCGCGCCGACCTTATCAACCACCTCAGCCTGAACCGCTAAGTCCATGTCTGATAAGAAAAACCAACAAGGCTTCTCGACCCGCGCTATCCACGCAGGCCAAGAGCCCGACCCGACGACTGGCGCGGTTATGACGCCGATCTACGCCACCTCGACCTTTGCGCAGGAAAGCCCCGGCGTGAACAAGGGCTTTGAATACGCACGCGGCAAGAACCCGACCCGCATGGCGTTCGAGGCCTGCATCGCAGACCTCGAAGGCGGGGTTCAGGCGTTCGGCTTCGGCTCGGGTATGGCCGCGACCTCGACGGCGCTGGAGCTACTGGATGCCGGTTCGCACATCGTCACGGGCGATGACCTTTACGGCGGTTCATGGCGTCTGTTCGAGCGCGTGCGTCGTCGCTCGATGGGTCTGGACTTCAGCTATATCGATCTGAGCGATCTGGCGGCGGTCTCGGCGGCTATCACCGCAAAGACCAAGATGCTGTGGGTCGAAACGCCGACCAATCCGATGATGAAGCTGGCCGACATTGCCGCTTTGTCGAAGATCGCCAAGGCGCACAACCTGATCCTCGTGGTCGACAACACCTTTGCCTCGCCATACTGCCAGCAGCCGCTGTCGCTGGGCGCGGACATCGTTATGCACTCGGCGACCAAATATCTGAACGGCCACTCAGACGTGGTCGGCGGTGTCCTGATCGCCAAGACGCCGGAAATGGCCGCAGAGCTGAAGTTCCTGCAGAACTCCATCGGCGGCGTCATGGGCCCGTTCGATGCCTTCCTCGTGAACCGTGGCCTCAAAACGCTGGCGCTTCGCATGAAGGCGCACTGCGAAAACGCCATGAAGCTGGCCCAGTGGCTGGAAACCCGCGAAGGCGTGAAGCAGGTCATCTATCCGGGTCTGGAAAGCCACCCGCAGCACGCACTGGCCAAGAGCCAGATGACCGGCGGCTTTGGCGGCATGGTCTCGGTGGTGATCGATGGCGATCTGGAGCGCACCAAGCGCGTTCTGGAACGTGTGCAGGTGTTCACGCTGGCCGAGTCCCTTGGCGGTGTGGAAAGCCTCGTGAACCATCCGGCCATCATGACCCACGCCAGCATCCCCAAGGATGTGCGCGAGGCCAGCGGGGTGACCGACAACCTGATCCGCCTGTCGGTGGGTGTCGAGAACATCGAGGACCTGATTGCCGATCTGGATCAGGCGCTCTCCTGATCTAGTTTCGACTAATGCGACAAGGGGCCGGGGTTCAATTGATGGACCTCGGCCCTTAGTCTTTGGGCATGCTGTCATACGACGCCTTGCGCGCCCGACTAACCGACTATCCTGCGGCAGAAATGCTGGTGGGACTTCTTCTTCTTGCTCTGTTGGCCTTTGTTGCCGACTTCATCGTTCGGCGAGGCCTGACCCGTCTGCTGCTCAGCCTCGTAGGCCGTGCGACTGAAGATCTAGAAGGACTGCTGCGTCCCGTCGTTCGTAATCTGGCGCGTGTCGTGCCATCGCTGGTTGTCCAGTTTGGCATCGGTTCGGTGCCGCACCTGTCGCCCGCCGCAGCAACCGTCATTCAGAATGTTGCGGGGGCCTTCACCATCGTTGCTGTCGTGCTGGCTATCGGCAGTGCGCTCGACATGGCCAATGCCATCTACAACCGCAGTGAGCGTGCGCATCGCCGCAGCATCAAGGGCTATCTGCAGGTCGTGAAGCTGGTCTTCTATGCGATCGGATCGATCCTTGTGATTGCGACCCTGATTGATCGTTCGCCGCTCTTGCTGCTGTCAGGCCTCGGTGCGTTGGCCGCAGTGCTGATGTTGGTCTTCAAGGATACAATCCTGTCGCTGGTCGCATCGGTTCAGTTAAACTCCAATGACATGCTGCGGGTAGGGGACTGGATCGAGATGCCCCAGTTGAACGCTGACGGTGACGTCATCGACATCGCCCTGCACACCGTAAAGGTCCAGAACTGGGACAAGACGATTACCACCATCCCGACGTGGAGGCTGATCAACGAGTCCTACAAGAACTGGCGCGGCATGCAGGAAAGCGGCGGGCGTCGCATCAAGCGTTCGCTTCTGATCGACCAGAACAGCGTGCGCTTCCTCAGCGACGAAGAGCGCAGCCACATGCGCCGCATCATGCTGATCGACGACTATCTGACTTCCAAGTCCGAAGAACTGGACCGCTGGAACGCCCAACTGGTGGAGAACGGACGCGACCCCATCAACACCCGCAGGGCGACCAATCTTGGGACGTTCCGCGCCTATGTTGAGCATTACCTGCGCAGCCATCCGCGCCTGAACCACGGCATGACGCAACTGGTTCGCCAGATGCAGCCAACGGAGACGGGCCTGCCACTAGAGATCTACTGCTTCACCAACACGGTGGTGTGGGGAGAATATGAGGCGATCCAGTCGGACATTTTCGATCACCTGCTGGCCATCATGCCCGAATTCGGTTTGCGACTGGCGCAGCAACCGACTGGAGGGGATGTGGCCGCCGTGCTCTCGGCGCTTGCGTCCGAAAGACCGGCATTAGCGCACTAAAAAAGGGGGCCTGATCGGCCCCCTTTTCCATATCCGTCAATCAGAACGCATAGCTCAGATTGGCGACGATGCTGTCCTTGTGGGCAGCGACCGGAATATCGGCGTCCGTGCCGTGCCAGCGCACGTCCACGCCGACTTGCGGCGTGATGGCGTAGGTGACGCCCGCGTTATAGCCGGTGTAGTCGATATTCGAGGCTTGGTCGCGGTAACCGATCTCGCCCGAAACCGACAGTTTGCGGGTCAGCGGATACGCCGCATAGGCCGAGACCCAGACCCACTCTTCGGTCGCACCCAGGCCGTCCGGCGAATACTCGGCGCGCAGGCGGGTGCGGGTCTTGCCATAGGTGCGGGTCAGGTCGATCTTGGTTTCGAAGGTGTCGTGGTCAAAGGCCGGATTGGCGTCGATCAGAGCCTTATAGCTGATCTGGATGTCGGTGTTGAAACCGGCCACTCTGGTACGCATGCCGGTGAAGGCTGCCAGACCGAGATCCGCGCCGCCCATGTCCAGCGTCTCGTAAGCCGCTTGGGCGTAGAAGCCGTTATTGTCGCTGTTCCAGGTCGCGCGGCCCCACGTATAGGCGTCGCCTTCCGACTTGGACACGTCACGCTGGCGGTTGTCAGAACCTGCGCCCACGGCGAAGCTGAAGGTCCCCGACTGGGCTTGGGCGACGCTAGCAGGTACGACCGCAGCGGCGGCAAGGGTGAGGGCGATCAGGGTGGAATGCAGGCGCATGGATACTCCGCGGTACTAAAAGGACGCGCGGGGTAGCTTTGCTGTTAGGCTATGGCAACCTGTTGAAACTACTTATAATTGGAAACGGCCCCCGAAGGGGCCGCCCGAAAGTCCTGTTGGGGACCCCCTAGAACATGTAGGCGACGGTCGCTACCAGAGCGTCCTTGTACTGTTCGCCCGGTTCGTCGGCGTCGGTGCCGTGCCAGCGAACGTCCAGTTCCAGTTCCTGGGTCAGCAGATAGGACACGCCGACATTATAGCCGGTATAGCTGACGGCGTTGGTCTGATCGCGATAGCCCAGTTCGGCGCTGGCGTTCAGCTTGTCGTTAAAGTCCCAACCTGCGCGGGCCGAGACCCAGGTCCATTGCTTGACCGAACCGGTGCCGTCCGGCGAGTGCTGTAGCCGCAGACGCGCGCTGGCAGGGCCGATCGAACGCTTCATGTCGGCGGTGAATTCCCACGCGTCGTCATCCACGCCCGGATTGGAATCCAGACGCCATTTGTGCACGGCGTTCAGGTCGAAATCGAAGCCAGCCCATTGGGGACGGATACCGCCGCCAATCTCGACCTCAATGTTCGAGCCATTGCTCTTGACCGTTTCGAAGGCTGGACCCGCGTAGAAGAAGCCGTCTGCGCTGTTCCACTGCGCTTCGCCCGAGACGAAGGCTTCGCCATCCGACTTCGAGGCGTCCTTGGAGCGGTTGTCGGTACCGGCGCCGAGAGTCACATCCCACGACTGGGCGTGAGCCGCAGCGGGCAGGGCCAGAGAAGCAGCCAACAGAGCAAGAGGGAGGCGAAGGGCGTTCAGGCGCATGGGGACTCCAAAGCGTCGAAAATGGGATTGCCCCCGTTATCTACGTTTTGTGTCAAATTCCGAACCGGCAGATTTAAATTCGTCAGCCAACCGATCAATCAGTTGAGCTACGGGCACCACATCGTGGATGGCTGCAACGCCGTGTCCTGCGGACCAGACGGTCTTCCATGCCTTGGCCTCTTCGCCCATGTCCAGCTTATGCTCGGGCAGTGCGCGCGGGTCGATGCCATTCTCTATCAGAGATTTCGTCATAAAATTCGCGGGGATACCGGAGACGGCGGGCGTGTGCACGATGTCGGTCGCGCCGCTGTCGATGATCATCTGCTGATAGGCCGGGTCGGCCTGCGCCTCGGTCGTGTTGATGAAACGCGTGCCCATGTAGGCGAAGTCGGCACCCATCATCAGGGCTGCTGCGACATCGCGTCCCGTCGAGATCGCGCCCGCCAGAATAATGGTGCCGTCGAAGAAGCTGCGCACCTCGTTGACCAGAGCGAACGGATTGATGATGCCTGCGTGGCCACCCGCGCCGCCCGCCACGAGGATCAGGCCGTCAACGCCGGCCTCTGCGGCTTTCTGTGCATGGCGCACGGTGGCGATGTCGTGAAAGACCTTTCCGCCATACCCCTGAACCGCCTTCACCACATCCGCAACTGCGCCGAGCGAGGTGATCACCAGAGGAACTTCTTCCTCGATGGTAACTTCCAGATCGGCCATCAATCGGCCGTTGGTGTTGTGAACGATGTGGTTCACCCCGAACGCCGCCGCGTCGGGGTTCAGGCGTGATTTGATCTCTTTCAGCCAGTCACGATAGCCCTCGGTGGTGCGCTGGTTGAGCGACGGGAAGGTGCCGATCACTCCGCTATTGCACGCCTCGACCACCAGATCCGGCCCCGAGACCAGAAACATCGGCGACGAGATGACGGGCAGCTTCAGGCCCTTTTGCAACGAGGCGGGAAAGGCCATGCGGTTCCTCCAGTGCGTTTTGTTTCGCTACGGATACCACGGTTTCGCGCTCAGGCGAGGCCGTCAGAAGGAATTGCTAAGATTGAACGGTATGCGCACCGTGAACCGGGCCCCTGGAAGCCAATCGCCTGATTTCTTCAAGCGCCCACGCTGCACTATTCGCACCGCCGCTTCCCCAAAGCCCATTCTCGCGGGCTGTTCGTCAAGTACGATACAGTTTTGGGGCACACCTTCTGCCGACGCGTTGCATTGGACTATTGCCCCGCCAGATACGCCGGCATTCAAGGCCCGCTGAGGAAAATCCGAGACACCGATACGCGGCGGTATACGCCATGATGGATTTTCCAACTGGGCTGGGGCGACGTCTTCGACGTTGAAAGGTATACGAATGCGAAATGGTCCGATTGGCTGGCCGTCGGCGGAGGGCTCAAGGATGCCGCTTTGGACGAACTGTGCCGCCGCCTGTCCGAAGCTGTAGCCTTCTGGGCTCTCGCTCTCGATTTGACAGTTGTCCACGACGCCCTGTGCAGTGGCGGTGCAATTCACGGTCGCCGTTCCCGATACGCCGTCTTCAAGGGCGCGTTGCGGCATCTCGGCAGCTGAGGGCGGAGTTTTCCAGCGAACTTGCGACTGCGCCGGGACCGCCAAAATCCCGGAACCCGCGAGGATGGTTGTCAGGAGAAGGGTATTCAAAGAGGGGCGCATGGCGGTGTTCTTCAATCTGACAGCGTAAACGGGATGCGAACAGTGAACGCTGCTCCGTCCTCCCACAAGAGGGAGGGGGGAGGCACCCGCGTTGAACGATGCGGACTGCGCTGTCACCAAAGCCGTATCCGGCTGGCGTTTCCTCTACGACCTGACAGTCGGTGACCCGACCGTCGGCACGGGCCAAGCACTGTACCGACGCCACGCCGCTCAGGCCTTCATCAAGCGCCGCTTGCGGGAAATCACTTCCTCTGGGTGCGGGCGGGATGGACCAACCGGGAGCACTGGTCGCAGTTTCGCCGCTTGGCGCGGAAGGACAGACGGGTTCACGGTCTGAAAAATTGCTAAAGCTGCCGCCTATCGTCTCCAACGAAGGGAGCGATGGCATGGACGGCACAGGAGGCATCCTTTCGTCCCAATAGCGGACCATCAAAACCAGTGAGAAAATCATCCCGACCACGGCAATGATTTGAACCGAGAAGCTTCTCATCTTATGTGGTCCTGAACATCCCTGCGTCGCAGACTGGCCGTGTTCGCCGGATCGACGCAAGACACAAACAAATCTACGGTAATCCATGTCGCACTACACAGACGGCCTTTCCCAGCTCGGTACCCAGATCGGGGCTCCGACCAATCCTGAAGAGGCCGTGCTGGAGCGGGTACCGAACCCGCACAACGACACGATGTACGTTGCACGCTTCACCGCGCCGGAGTTCACCAGCCTGTGCCCTGTGACGGGTCAGCCGGACTTTGCGCATCTGGTGATCGACTACATTCCCGGCGATTGGCTGGTCGAGTCCAAGTCGCTGAAACTGTACCTGACGTCCTTCCGTAACCACGGTGCCTTCCACGAAGATTGCACCGTGTCGATTGGCCGTCGTCTGGCCGACCTGCTGCAACCGAAGTGGCTGCGCCTCGGTGGTTACTGGTATCCGCGCGGCGGTATCCCCATCGACGTCTTCTGGCAGACCGGTCCGGCACCGGAAGGTGTCTGGATTCCGGAACAGGGCGTCGCGACCTATCGCGGTCGCGGTTGATGCCGTTCAGCGCAATCAACTGGAGTGTCCCGCAATGATCGATCGCTATGGTTGGTCAGAGCATTTCGCCTCGGCATTTGACAGCAAATATGCAGCGTCCGGCTACATCGCCGGACGTGTCGTGCTTCAACAGCGCGGTAGCTATACGGTCATCACCGAAGATGGTCCGGTCACGGCACGTCCGACAGGGCGCCTGCTGCACGAGGCTGACGACATCGGCCAGCCGTGCGTGGGTGACTGGGTCGCGCTGTTGATGGACGAGCAGGCCGGTATCGGCACGGTTCAGGCTATTCTGCCGCGCAAATCGGCACTGGTGCGCCGCGCCATCGAAGATGCCTCGCGCGCCAGCCAGATTATCGCCGCCAATGTCGATGTGGCCTTCATCGTCACCTCGCTGAACGCCGACATGAACGTGCGCCGGATCGAGCGTTATTTGGCCGCTGTGCGCCAGAGCGGGGCGCAACCCGTCGTGGTGCTGACCAAGGCCGATCTGGTGGACGATGCCCAGCCCAAGATCGAAGAGGTCGCCGCATTGGACGCCGCCGCTCCGGTGCTGGCCGTATCGTCGCACACGGGGGCGGGGCTGGATGCGTTCCTGTCGATGGTGAAGCCGGGCCAGACCTGCGTGCTGATTGGGTCGTCGGGCGTGGGCAAGTCCACGCTGGTGAACACCTTGTTGGACGAGGACCGCATGGTCACCCGCGAGGTTCGCGAGACCGACGATCAGGGTCGCCACACCACCAGCCATCGCGAGCTGATTGTCCTGCCGTCCGGCGGAATGCTGATTGACACCCCCGGTATCCGCGAAGTCGGCCTGATCGACACGGACGAAGGCGTCAGCGAGGTGTTCGACGACATCGAGCAACTGACGACCGAGTGCCGTTTCAGTAACTGTGGTCATGGCACCGAGCCGGGTTGCGCGGTTCAGGCGGCCATTGCCAATGGCGATCTGGCCAAGGACCGCTGGGAGCACTTTGTGAAGCTGACCCTTGAGTCCGCGGGCAAAAAGGAAAAGGCCGAACGCATCGCCAAAGAGGCCGAACGTCGCCGGACGGCGTCACAGCAGAAAAACTATCGTGCGACCAAACGCGACTATAAGGGCCGCAAGGACTAAGGTCCGGCTCAGTTATCCCGCTTTTGTGATCTTCACGGGGCGTTTTCGCGCATTAGGCGAAGCCTTCACCCGCTAAACAGGCTAGGTGAGGGGCCACAGCTAAGAGAGAGTACTATGCCCGTCTATACCATCGTCACGACCACCGCGACCCAAGGCAAGGAAGAGGCAGAGATCAACTCTCTGACCGACGAGTTCATCGACGCTTCCGAAGCCATTGGCTATTCGCGCCGCATGGCCGAAGAAATGATCGAAATCGCCGCCCAGGCCGAGATCGACTTCGACTACAGCAACATTGGCGTTTTCGAAGGTGACCTGATCGACGAAGACCTGACGCCTGAACACCCGTCCTTCAAGGGCCTGTGGGTGCTGGACAGCCAAGGTCCCGAGTATGTGACCGCCGAAGAGTTCGCCGCTGAAGAAGCGGAAGAAGGCGAAGAAGCCTAAGTTATATGGGCCGGAGCCAAGCGCTCCGGCCCGTTTTCTTTTCGGTTCCGGCGCACGGTCATGGCCACAATGGCGGTGGTGGCCGTGGTTACGATGGCATCCTCGATCAGCCCGCTTCGCGTTTGGCCGATTTTCGAGATGGCCTTTTTACGCGCCGCTAAGGTCACATAAGCCAGAGGAACTGCTGCCGCGACCGCGACCAGAGCCCCTTTGCGCTCCGACCCTTTCGGAGCCAGGGCAGAGCCGGCGATGGCCGCGCTCATGACCCGCGCCAACAGGCCCAGAAACACCGTGCGGTCCGGAGCCGTCTTCATCTTGTCGCCGTATAGCTCGCCAGCCCCCATAGCCAGCGCGCCCACCTTGAATAGCGGATGATCCAGGAGCCACAGCTTGCCGGGCGTGCGGGCGTTGGCCATTCGTGCCGTGGCGATGGCGGCCATCGGCGTCATGGATCGTGCACTGGCGACGGACCCGATCAGGGCCGAGGGGATAAGGCCGGAGTTTTTCATAAGGGTCGAACGTGCACATGTCCGTGCAGTTCTGCACTGTTGTCTGCACGACAATTCCACTGGCTGCCCATCTCCCTATGCGCAGAATGTTCGCATGGATTCACGCACTCTCCCGCTCGAAACCTTTGGTCGCCGTCTATTGAAGGGCGCGGAAACTTGGGCTGATCGCTCGGTCTTAAATGGTGCTGTGTTCGAGTTTGTGTGGTTCGGCCTGAAACAGGCGTGGGCCTGTTTGTTCGGCGGTGCCCTACTGGGTTTGATACTGGCGACCTATCTGTTTTGGCCTGAGGATCCGGTTGTTAGCCGGTGTGACTTTCTGGTGCTGGGGGCGCTGGGCATTCAGGGCTTGATGCTGGCGTTCAAACTGGAGAGTTGGGACGAGGCCAAGACCATCTTCCTGTTCCATATCGCCGGCACGGTAATGGAGTTGTTCAAGACCTATCACGGGTCATGGGTGTACCCCGAGGACAGCCTGCTGAGGATTGGCGCAGTGCCGCTGTTCTCCGGTTTCATGTATGCAGCCGTCGGCAGCTATATCGCGCGGGTGCAGCGCGTGTTCCACATCGGGGTGAAAGGCTATCCGCCCGTGTGGCAGACATGGGTGCTGGCTGCCGCCGTGTATGTGAACTTCTTCGCGCACCACTGGATTTGGGATTTCCGGTACCTGCTGTTCGCGGCCACAGCGGCCGTGTTCTGGCGCGGCAGATTCTGGTTTCGCACTGATCGCAGGCGTCGATCCATGCCGCTATTGCTAGGGTATTTCCTCGTCGCTCTCTTCATCTGGCTGGCAGAAAATCTGGCGACTTTCGGAAGAGCGTGGACATATCCCGATCAGAGCGTCGGTTGGCACATGGTGTCCGTGGCCAAGTTCGGTAGCTGGTTTCTGCTGATGATCGTCTCGGTCGTGTTGGTGTCTCTCGTGCACAAGCCAAAGCCGGAGGAGGCGATGCGCAGTGTGGACCAATGAAAAAGCCCGCAGGGAGCGGGCTTCGTCTGTTACGGCAGGATTTCGACGCGCTCTTGCGGCGCGGGGCGCGGGCGCTCTAGCGGCGGTTCGGCCAGAGTGCCGATATGGATGAAGCCGGCAACCTTCTCGCCTTCCTTCACACCGAATAGGGCCAATGCCTCGGCGTCGAAGCTATACCAGTCCGTGATCCAGCTGGCGCTGTAACCCAGTGCGTTGGCGGCATGCTCGATGTTCATGCAAACCGCGCCCGCAGACAGTTCCTGTTCCCAGACGGGAACCTTGTGGCCATGGACCGGCGATGAGACCACCAGCACGGTCAGGGGCGGATTGGCGAGTTTCGCCAACACGGCCTTGCCCTTGACCGGATCCGGCAGGCGGCTGGTCATAGCCGATAGTTTCTCGACGATATCGGCACGCGTTTGCGGCCCCAGTACCACGAGACGCCACGGAGCCAGCTTCCCATGATCGGGCGTGCGCATCGCCAGTGACAGCAGGGTCTGCAGTTCTTCACCCGACGGAGCGGGCGTTGCCAACTGCTGGGCCGGTGCCGAGCGACGGGTGGCCAGACGGTTCAACAGTTCGTCGGAGCGAACGGGCAGGGCGAGGGCAGGCGAAGATACGTCGGTCATGACACTCAGCTAGGTAATCGGGCAGAGCGATACCATATCTACGCTCGAAGAAAGATCAGCGACATTTCGCTTCAACTGTCGTTACGCGGTCGGATGTCGGGCAAAACTGGTATCGCGAGGCGTGGCAGCGTAAGATGCAGGCTGACGAAGGACAGAGCATGGCCAAGTTGGAAATCGTTTCGCCGGTGAAGGCACAAAGCCCCAAGGACGTTTGGGCCTCGCTGCGCTGTGCTGCAGAAGATGCCGCGCGGGCCGAACCCCAATTGGCGTCGCAATTGAACTCGGTCATCCTTTCGCATGACGACCTATCCGGTGCACTAAGCTTCCAGATCGCGCGCAAGCTCGGTGATTCCGAACTGGGATCGATGACTGTGCGCGAGGTTGCGCTGTCGGCCATGGCGTCCGATCCGGCAATCGTCCGCGCGGCGGGTGCCGACCTTTTGGCCGTCGAAGAGCGCGATCCTGCGATCCGTTCGCTGCTACAGCCCTTCCTGTACTTCAAAGGCTATCAGGCGCTGCAATCGTGGCGCGTGGCGCATTGGTTGTGGGAGCAGGGCCGCGACACGCTGGCCTTCCATTTCCAAAGCCGTATTTCCGAGTTGTTTCAGGTCGATATCCACCCTGCCGCACAGATCGGCTCGGGCGTCTTTGTTGACCACGGGACCGGCATTGTAATCGGCGAGACCGCAGTCGTGGGTGACGAGGTATCGATGCTGCACGCTGTGACGCTTGGCGGTACGGGAGCAGAACGTGGCGACCGTCACCCCAAGATCGGACGCGGTGTCCTGCTGGGGGCCGGGGCCAAGATTTTGGGCAATATCCAGATCGGCGACTATGCCAAGGTGGCCTCGGGCTCGGTTGTCCTGAAGCCTGTGCCCAGTGGCTGCACCGTCGCCGGTGTGCCTGCGCGTCTGGTCAACTGCCCGACCGAAGCCTCGCCGGCTCGCACTATGGATCACACCCTCGCGGATGTGGTCTATGACTATGTGATCTAGACCAAGGTTCGCTCGGATGCCTGTGGACGGGCGCGATGCGGGCTTTTCATCAACGCGCATGACCTTTAGGTTCCGCCGCTAACATTCATACCCGAGGCCATCCCCGTGAAAGAATCCGATCTCAAGCGCGTCGAGTCCCACCTGAAGCGCACCTTCAACCACGGTGGCATCAAGGTGAAGGCACGCAAGGTTGCTGACTCCGCAGAAGTCTATGTCGATGACGAGTTCATCGGCGTGGTGTTCGAAGATGAAGACGAAGCCGGTTCCTTCATGTTCGAAATGGCCATTCTGTCGGAAGATCTGGCAGACTGATCTTCGGTTGAAGACCAATAAAAAGGGCCGGAGGCTTTTGCCTCCGGCCCTTTCTCGTTGGGGCTTAGGTGTTACTTGCGGCCGAACAAACGGGCGAAGAAGCCGGGCTTCTTGGCTGGAGCCGTGGTGCCTGTCGACTTGGGCTCGGGCGTAGGCTCGTTTTCGGTGGCGACCAGTTTGGGCGCGGGCGCAGTGGTTTCCGACGGGGTTGGCTTGCCGTCATGACCGTCGCCCGAGGTCGGGGCAGCCACCAGAGTCGCGGTCTTTTCTTCTACGGTTGCAGCCAGCTCGGTTTTCGGAGCCCGGGCTGACTTGGTGCCGGTGGTGCGGGCTTTGGCCGGTGCGGCTTTCGAGGTCGCAGGCTTAGCCGTTGCCAGCTTGGGAGCTGCGGGTTTCTTCGGTGCTGCGGCCTTGGCTGCAGCAGGCTTTGCTGCGGCCGTCTTAGGGGCGGCAGCCTTGGGCGCTGCGGAAGCCTTGGCCGTCGCCGGTTTGGGCGCAGCTGCCTTCGCGGCGGGAGTTTTCGTTGCCGCAGGCTTGGCGGTCACTGCCTTCGGAGTAGTCGCTTTAGCGATTGCCGTCTTGGTCGTGGACTTCGGCGCAGCCGCCGGCTTTGTCGTTTTTACTTCATCCACGGCCGCTTTTGCGGCAGAAGCGGTCGACTTCGTAGCCGCTTTGGGCTTGGAAGTGGTTGCTGCCGCTTTTGGCGTCGCGGACTTTGTTTCCGTCGGTGCTTTAGCCATGTAATCCCCAACCCTAGCTATCTACGTGCGGGCAATAGATAACGCCCGTATGCACTGTTGTTATCATATCGGTGATTTTTGGAAATGTCGGAATCTGCTCTTCAAGTGATTGCTCGCGGTTTGCGCGCCCCGGCCGAGGCCGCTGCGGCTGCGATTGATGCCGACGTGCTGCTGGAAGGCGCGACCTACTCGATCCTCGAAGAGGACGAGGACAAGGGCATCTGGCGCATCGACGCCTTCCCGACCACGGACGAAGAGGCCAAGGGCATCGAGGCCCACATGCGCGCCGTCGAGGGTCTGGAAGTCATCGTCGAGAAGCTCGCCGACGCAGACTGGCTGGCGATGAGCCTGTCGGGCCTGCCGCCGGTCGAGGCTGGTCGCTTCTTCGTCTATGGCGCACACGATCAGGGCAAGATTCCTGAAGGCCGCGTGACGCTGAAGATCGACGCGGGTGCCGCGTTCGGCACCGGCCACCACGGCACGACCGTGGGCTGCCTCGAGGCCTTCGACGTTCTGCTGAACAAGGGCGAAACCTTCGAGAAGGTACTGGACGTCGGTTGCGGCACCGGCGTTCTGGCCATCGCTGCGGCCAAGACCGGCACCCCGATTGCTGTCGGTACCGATATCGATGAAGCCTCGGCCCGCATCGCCAACGAAAACGCCGAGATCAACGACGCCAAATGCGAGTTCTATTTCGCCAGCGGCCTGAACGACGCCCGCGTCGCCCAGCACATGCCGTATGATCTGGTCTTCGCCAACATCCTCGCGGCTCCGCTGGTCGAGCTGGCTCCCGAGATCGGGGCCTCGCTGAAGAAGGGTGGCGTTGCCATCTTGTCGGGCCTGCTGAAGACGCAGGAAGAGCGTATTCTGGATGCCTATCGGCCGCTGGGTTTTGTGGTGGAACAGACCATCCACAACGACGCCTGGTCGGCTTTGCAACTGCGCAAGGCCTAAGAGTTTGAAAGCGGGGGCCTCGGTCCCCGTTTTTTATTGCCCGTTTGCATGTCCAGCCTCTGGAACCCGCCGTTCCTCAGGCGTACTCAGGGGGCATGAGACAGCATTTCGACGAAACCACCGATCCTTCGTTTGGCGCCAAGCACCTGCCTCTGGTCCGCGCCGAGATGGCCAAGCAGGGCCTGGATGGCCTGCTCATTCCGCACGAGGACGAGCACCAAAACGAATATCTCCCCGATGCCAACGAGCGTTTGGCGTGGGTGACCGGCTTTACCGGTTCGGCCGGTGCGGGCGTCGCGCTGTCGGACAAGGCCGCCGTGTTCGTCGACGGCCGCTATACGGTTCAGGTCAAGGCCCAGACCGACGAGGCCCTGTTCGAGCGTGTGACGCTGGCGGCTCTGAACGACTGGCTGTCTGCCAATGTGAAGTCCGGTCAGGTGATCGGCTATGATCCACGCCTGCACAGCCCCGATGCTTTGGTTGGCCTCCGCGCCGCCGTAGAAGCCGCTGGCGGTAGCCTGAAGGCTGTTGAGCTGAACCCGATCGACCTCGCATGGGCCGACCGACCGGCTCAGCCGCAGGCTCTCGTTGTCCCGCACCCTGAAAAATATGCCGGTGAGAGCGCGGCATCGAAGCGCGCCCGCATCGGCAAGTCCATCGCGGACAAAGGCGCAGACGCGGCTGTTCTGACGGCCCCGTCGTCGCTGGCGTGGCTGTTTAACGTCCGGGGCGGCGACGTGATCCGTTCGCCGCTGCCGCTGGGGCAGGCGATTGTGCGCGCTGACGGTTCGGCCCGCATCTTCCTTGATCCGGCCAAGGTGACAGAAGAGTTGCCGGCATGGCTGGGCAATGAAGTGACGCTGGAAACGCCGGAGGCTCTGGCTGAAGCGCTGGCGTCTCTGTCCGGTCAGAAAGTAGTGATCGATCCGTCGATTTCGTCGGCTTGGTATTTCGAGGCTCTGACCTCGGCAGGGGCCAAGATTGTTCGAGCCGCGGATCCGTGCGCCCTGCCACGCGCCTGCAAGAATGAAGTCGAGATCGAAGGCAGCCGCCGCGCCCACATCCGTGACGGTGCGGCGCTGACGCGCTTCCTGCACTGGGTGGATACGGTCGCCCAGAAGGAACTGCCGGACGAGCGCGGCGTGGTCGAGGCTCTGGAAGGCTTCCGCGAAGCCACCGGCGAGCTGAAAGACCTGTCGTTCGACACCATCGCTGGCGTCGCCGCCAACGGTGCTCTGCCGCACTACAAGCCGGTTGGGGCCAAGATCCGCAAGATGGAGCAGGGCAGCCTGCTGCTGGTGGACGGCGGCGGTCAGTATCTCGACGGTACGACGGACGTCACACGCACCATGGCCATCGGTGAAGGTACGGACGAACAGCGCCGCATGTTCACTCTGGTCCTCAAGGGCCACATCGCCATGGCGACGATCCGCTTCCCGCAGGGCGTTTCGGGCATGCATCTGGATGCCATTGCCCGCCAGCATTTGTGGAATGCCGGCTTCGACTATGACCACGGCACCGGCCACGGCGTCGGCTCCTACCTCGGCGTGCACGAAGGCCCGCAGCGCATTGCCAACTGGGGCACCACCCAGCCGCTGCTGACCGGCATGATCCTGTCGAACGAGCCGGGCTATTACCGCGAAGGCCAATGGGGCATCCGCATCGAGACGCTGCAGGTGGTGACCCCGCCGACCGTTCCCGAAGGTGGCGAGCGCCCGATGCACGGGTTTGAACAGCTGACCTTTGCCCCGCTGGACCGCAAGCTGATCGACGTGAACCTGCTGACCCCGCAAGAGCGCCAGTATGTTGACGACTATCACGCCGAGGTTCTGGCCAAGGTCGGCCCGCTGCTGGCTGGCGGCGTCCAAAAGGATGAAGCCGCGCTGGCGTGGCTGAAAGAGCAGACGCGCCCACTGTAACTGATGCTCGGTGCCATAGCCCTTTTGCTGGTATGCCAGTTGGCCGGTGAGGCGATCCATCGCTTCACCGGACTGCCCTTGCCCGGTTCGGTCATTGGCATGGGGCTGTTGTTGGTCTGGCTGGCGATCTTCCGGCGCGAGCAGACCTCGCTGACCAAGGTCACCGGCTGGCTCACGGCCCATATGCCCTTGATGTTCGTGCCGCCTGCGGTCGGGCTGATCGAGGAGGGCGACATGATCGCCCGTCACGGTCTGGGGATACTGGTTGCGCTGCTGGTGTCGACGGTCGTGACCATCGCTGTGACGGCCAGCGTCTTTTCGTGGGCGATGAACCGGTTTGCGGCCTCGGGCGAGGAGGCAGGCGATGCCTGAGCTTTTCACGACTCTGATCTGGCTGTCGGTTACGGTGGTGACCTTTTGGGCCATGGATCGAATGGTGCAGAGGGTCGGGCGACCGCCGCTGCTCCATCCGGTTCTACTTTCCACGCCGGTCATCATCGCGGCGCTGATGGCTTCTCGCACCAGCTACGAGACCTACAGCTCGGCTACCGGCATGATCACCTTCCTGTTGGGGCCAACGGTGGTGTCTATGGCGGTGCCGATCTGGGCCAACCGCCGCACGATCCGCAGGCTGGCCTTGCCGATCTCGCTGGCGTTGCTGGCAGGGGCTTTGACGGCGATCATCACCTCGGTCGGCATCGTCTGGCTGTTTGGCGCACCGCAGGAGATTTTGGCGTCGATTGCGCCGCGGGCGACCACGACGCCAGTGGGGATGGCCATCTCCCAGACGCTGGGCGGGATACCGGCCCTGACGGCGGTGATTGTGATCTTTGCGGGCGTGTTCGGGGCCATGTTGGCGACGCCGGTGCTGAACCTTATCCGTGTCCACGACTGGCGGGCGCGGGGCTTTGCCGTCGGGGTGTCCGCCCACGGTGCAGGCGCGGCGCGGGCTTTCGAGGTATCTCCGACCGCAGGAGCTTATGCCGGTGTCGGCATGGCCTTGAATGCCGTGCTGACGGCGACGTTGCTGTCGATTCTGTCCCTGCTTCTCTAGCGCAATAAAAAGCCCCCGCAGAATGCTCTGCGAGGGCCTTTCGCGTTTTCCGGGAGGAAAGCTCTTACTGGACGCGGGTCCAGGTCTGGGTCTTGCACAGCGGTGCCACGATGCAGCCACGCAGACGCAGGGTGTTGTCATTGGTCATGGTGATGGTGCCGCGATAGGTGCCGCCATCCTCGGGGTTATAGACAGAGCCACCGCGCCATTCGGTCGGACCGCCAGTGAAGCCCGACAGCATGCGCAGGCCGCGCAGGGTACGGCTGCGCTGAGCTTCGTCCTTGTTCTTGACGTCCAGCTGGCCCGGATTGGCACGAATGGCTGCCGAGGTGACGAGGGTGCCGCAAAGGGCATTGCCGCAGCGCTCGATACGCACCTGACCGCCATTGGTCGGGGTCTGCCACAGGCCGGTCGGGTCGCCGGCAAGCGCCGGAGCGGCCAGGGCAGAGGCGGCCAGCACAGCAGCAGCGAAAATCTTGGTCTTCATGGTGTTTACTCCCAGATCGGATCACGGGGAGAGGATCCGTTACCCGCAAGGTGATCCCGGATTGCGATATAAACAAGACCTAAAATCGCGCTGTTTTATGTTTTGAAAACCGTACCTTACGTCAAGATTTGGCGGTAATCAGGTCCAAAAAGTCTGCTTCCGACAACAGCTTGAGCCCCAGATGACGCGCCCGGTCCAGTTTGGAGCCTGCACCATTACCGACAACCACCCAGTCGGTTTTGGCGTTCACGGAGGCCATCACCCGCGCGCCGAAACGTCCTGCGATTTCCTGCGCTTCGTGGCGCGAGAAGCGGGAGAGCTGGCCCGAGAAAACCACGCGTTTGCCGTCCATCGAGCGGGGCATACCGGGCACGGGGCGGAAGACGTCTGAATAGGGTTTGGCGGTTTCCAGCGCGGCCGGGCGTTTGGGGCGGGGGGCCGAGCATGCCGAATAGCCTGCGGCGCTCATGCGCCCGACGCCGACCTGCGTGACCTTGGCGAGGTCGTGCAGCGTAACGGTCTCGCGCAGACGCATGGCCTCCAGCGCGATCTCGGCGCAGACATAGGCGTCCTCGCCTGCATCGTGGTGTTTGAAGGCAATGCCCAGATGATCGCCGAGCGCATTCAGTCGGGCGGTCCCGAGGTCGCTCCAGACCCGCTGGGCGACCTTCACCGTGCAAAGATAGTCGAATTCCGGATATGACAGCTCGTAAGCGTCGCAGCTGGCGCGAACCACGCTCATGTCAAAGCCCGCATTGTGGGCTAGCACCATGTCGCAGGTATCCAGCCGCTCACGGAGCGAGGCGAGGACATCCGGAAACTCCGGCGCGTACTCGACCATATCGGGTGTGATGCCGTGGATGCGGATGTTCACCGGTGCAAAGCGCATTTCCGGCGGACGGATCAGGTGGGTTTCGCGGTCCACCACGCGTCCGTCCTTAATCCACGCAAGCCCGATTGAACACGCGCTGGCGCGACGCTCGTTAGCGGTCTCGAAGTCGATAGCGACGGCACGCATAGCCAAAGTCCCGAATAGATCACCCGATGAGGGCGAGCCATTCGTCCTCGGTCAAAACCTGCACCCCGTGCTTTTCGGCATCCTTGAGTTTGGAGCCTGCACCGGGACCGGCGACCAAATAATCTGTTTTTTTAGAAACGGAACCCGAGACTTTCGCTCCAAGGCTTTCGGCGCGTGCTTTTGCCTCGTCGCGGGTGAAACGTTCGAGCGATCCGGTAAAGACGACGGTCTTGCCCGCGACGGGTGTGTCGGTGCGGGCCTGCTCCATTTCGGTGATGGCGACCAGTTCGGCCTCCAGCGCTTCCACGACCTCACGGTTGTGCGGTTCGCGGAAGAAGTGGGCCAACGCTGCGGCCGCCACAGGACCAACGCCCGACACGCCCGCAATGGCGTTCAGAATATCGCTGGGGCCTTCCTCGCGGGAGATCTGGGCGAGGCGCACGACGCCCGCCCAGTTGGCCGCCTTTTCCGCCACGCTGCGGCGGGCAGGCGCGGCAAGGCCTGGGAAGACCTGCTTCAGGTTCATGTCCAGCGCACCATCCGGCCACGGGGCGGAGGCGGGGACATCGGCGGCGGCCAACTGTTCAAGCACGCGCGGGGAAATGGCGTGGGTGCCAGCCAGATCGTGCCAGTCCTCGGACGGCAATCCTTGCGACGCTTGAACGGCGGCTTCCTTCAGCGCGTCCCAAGTGCCGAAGTGGCGGGCCAGCACCAGCGAGGTCTGCTCGCCGATATCGGGAATGCCGAGGCCGAACAGGAAGCGGTCGAGGCTTATGGTACGGCGCGCATCGATGCCCGCGATAAGGTTGTTGACGCTGGTCTCGCCATAGCCGTCTTCGCGGCGGAGCGCCGACAGCTTTTCTTCGTCCTTGGCCAGACGCAAGATGTCGGCAGGTTGTTTGATCCAACCGCGCTCGTGGAAGGCGATCAACTGCTTTTCACCAAGGCCTTCAATGTCGAAGGCGCGGCGGCTGACGAAATGCTTCAGTCGCTCGACGATTTGGGCGTCGCACACCAGACCGCCGGTGCAGCGGCGTTTGACATCGTCACCTTCTCGTACGGCTTCGGAACCACAGACGGGGCAGGTGGTCGGGAAGATGTAAGGCACGGCATCGGCGGGGCGCTTGTCCATCACCACGCCGAGGATTTGCGGGATCACGTCGCCTGCGCGTTGCAGGGTCACGGTATCGCCAATGCGCGCGTCCAGACGCTCGATCTCGTCCTCGTTGTGCAGGGTGGCATTACGTACCACCACGCCGCCGACAGTTACCGGATGCAGGCGGGCGACGGGCGTCAGGCTGCCGGTACGACCCACCTGAATGTCGATGCCCTCAAGGATGGTGGTCGCCTGCTGGGCGGGGAATTTGTGGGCGATGGCCCAGCGTGGGCTTCGGGCGATGAAGCCGAGGCGTTCCTGCAAGTCGAGGCGGTCAACCTTGTAGACGATGCCGTCGATGTCATAGCCCAGCGTGGCGCGGTCTTCGCCTAGCTTTGTGTAGAGGTCGATCAGGCCTTGTGCGTTCTCTACGCGGGCCGAACGGCTGTTCACCTTGAAGCCCCACTCGCGGAACTTATCCAGCGCGCCATGCTGGGTGTCGGTGAACGGCTCAGATACCTCTCCCCACGCATAGGCGAAGAAGTTCAGCGGTCGTTGGGCGGTGATCTTGGGGTTCTTCTGGCGCAGCGATCCGGCGGCGAAGTTGCGCGGGTTCGCATAGGTCTTGCCGCTCAGTTGGGCCGCCTTCTTGTTGAAGGCGTCAAAGGCGTCGGTCGGGGAATAGACCTCGCCACGGATTTCGATCACCGCAGGCCAGCCGCTGCCCGACAGCTTCTGCGGGATGTCGGCAATGGTCATCAGGTTGGCGGTGACGTCTTCACCCGTCTTGCCGTCACCGCGAGTCGCGCCGCGAACCAGCACGCCATTTTCATAGCGGATAGACGCCGACAGGCCGTCGATCTTGGGCTCGGCGACAAAGCCCAGCGGCTCGCTTTGCTGCAGGTTCAGAAATTTATAAACGCGGGCCACAAAGTCGCGCACGTCGGTATCGTCAAAGGCGTTGTCCAGCGACAGCATGGGTACGCCGTGGCGCACCTCAGCGAACTGCTCCGAGACGGGCGCACCGACCTTCTGAGACGGGCTTTCGGCGCTGCTGAGTGACGGGAACTTTGCCTCGATTTCGAGCGCGCGGGCCTTGAGCGCATCGTATTCGGCATCGCTGATGGTCGGGGCATCATTGCGATAATAGGCTGCGTCGTGCTCGGCCAGTTCCGCCGCCAGTTTGGCCAGTTCCTCGCGTGCCTGATCCTCGCTCAACGAGGCGACAGAAAGGGGAGCGGAGAACAGATCGGCCATGTGGGATTCGTCTGGGCTGGAACTGGAAACAGGCAGGCTTTCTAACACCCACCGCACGAATGACGGAAAGGTAATCTGGCAGAACGGCGAGCGGGCATTTAGGGTGCACGCAAATCACGTTTACGGAGCCGTTTTTATGCGCGCGCTTATCCCATCGCTGGCCTTTACCGCCCTGTTGTCGCTGGCCGCTTGCGAAACCTCGCAAAAGACCGCCGACCATGCCGCGCTGGCTCCGGCAACGCAGGACTACAGCCAGTTGATGGCCGACCTGACCATTCTAGCCGCAGACGACATGCAGGGCCGCGATACCGGCAGCGAGGGCGGTGCCAAGGCCCGCGACTATATTGTTGGCCGTCTTGAAGCCATGGGCGTTGGCCCGTCGTCGATGGGGCGTCTGCAACCGTGGTCGGCGCAAGGCCGTTCGCCGGATGGTCCCAAGACGTTCAACGGTACCAACATCATCGGCTTGATTCCGGGTACGCGCGTTTCGGACAAATATATCGTCGTCACCGCCCACTATGATCACGTCGGCACCCGCGACGGCCACGTCTACAATGGTGCCGATGACAACGCTTCGGGCGTGGCGACCATGCTGGAACTGGCCAAGCGCCTGAAGGAAACCCCGCCCGAGCACAGTGTCCTGATCGTGGCACTGGACGGCGAAGAGCGTGGCCTGCTGGGCGCGAAGGAGTTCGTCGAGGCACCGCCTGTGCCGCTGTCGTCGATCTCGCTGAACATCAACTACGACATGACCGCGCGCGCCAATGTGGACGGCTATCTATGGGTGACCGGCACCTATCAACACCCGTATTTCCGTCCGCTGCTTGAGCCCATACCGGCCAATGGTTCGATCCGTCTGGCTTTCGGCAAGGATTCGCCGGATGACAAAGGCTCGGACAACTGGGTTTTTGCCTCGGACCACGGCATGTTCCATCGCGCGGGCCTGCCGTTCCTCTATTTCGGCGTGAACTTCCACGAGGACTATCACAAGCCCTCTGACGATGTGGACCGTATCGATCCTGCGGTGTTCCAGTCCTCGACCGAATTGGCCATCGAAAGCTTCCGCCGTATCGACGCTTGGCTGGATCAATAACCCAGCCTTGAAACGGCCAAGATCGAGGAAGCCATATCGCGAACCTTTGATTGGGGAATGCGATGTCGGCGACTGAAGGTTTTGACCTGCAAAGGGTCCAGAAAATCCGCAAGGCAGCCTTGGGGCTCGGCCTATTGGGGGTAATAGCCTTGACGCTGGTGACGGCGTCGGTTGGTGGCGAGCCTCTGCACGAGGGCGTAGAGGCAATGGGCCTCGCGCTGATCGTCATCTGTATTGTGGGGCGGGCGTGGTGCTCGCTCTACATCGGCGGTCGCAAGAAGGCCGAGATCGTGGACCGTGGCCCATACTCGATCAGCCGTAACCCTCTGTACGTTTTCAGCTATATGGGGGCATTCGGCGTCGGGGCGCAGACAGGCAGCCTGACCATCGCCAGTCTGTTCCTGTTGGTGGCCATGGTGGTGTTCTACTTTACGGTGAGGCGTGAAGAGGCTTGGCTGTCCCAGGCTTTCGGGACGACCTATCTCGATTATTGCGCCCGCACACCGCGTTTTGGTCCGGACTTTTCCAAGTGGCGAGACGTCGAGGCGCTGGACGTACGTCCGCGCTTCTTCCTTGTGACTTTGCGCGATGGGCTGATCTTCCTCTTGGCGATACCGCTGTTCGAGGCCATTGAAGCTATGCAGCACATTGGCTGGCTGGGGACGTTGCTGAGATTGCCGTGATGCGGGGAACACTGTTGGGGATTTGCGGGGCGTTGGTGCTTGGGGCGGGCTGTAGCCCTGCGGAGAAAGCCGAGGCACCCGCCCATGCCACGCCGCCTGCCGAAAAGGTCGAAGCGCGGCGCGAATATACGGCGTCGGTAGCAGTCGCAGGGGACTATTCCGGTCCCACCGATCTGGTCATGCAGGACTGGAAGTTCAGTCACCTACGCCTGCAATCGCCTCAGGACCAGTATCCTGTGGCGTTTGTATTCCAACAGACCAAGCCCGTCGTGAATGCCCACGGCGAGCGGCAAAAGCTGATTGTCGTCGCGACCGAATATATCGTGACCGACAAAGACATCACGGTGTCGGCGGTCTCGTCATCAGGCGGTGCACTGGCGTTTGATGGTCGGTTCGAGGGCGGCCAGCTGGTCGGTACATTGACCATTGGCTCCAATCCTCCTGTAGTCGGGGCGCTGACGAAAACGCAGTGACCATAAAAAAACGGGGAGCCGCGAGGCTCCCCGTTTCCAATTCCGGCGTCGTAATCGCTTAGGCGACTGCGGTGCGGACGATCTTGCCCGGAGCGCGCGGCGGCTCGCCCTTCGGCAGAGTGTCGATCACGTCCATACCTTCGATGACATTGCCCCAGACGGTGTACTGGCGGTCAAGGAAGCGAGCGTCGTCGAAGCAGATGAAGAACTGCGAGTTGGCGCTGTTCGGATCTTGGGTGCGGGCCATCGAGCAGGTGCCACGGACGTGCGGCTCGGCGCTGAACTCTTGCTTCAGGTTCGGCTTCTTCGAGCCCGAGGTGCCGGTGCCCGTCGGATCGCCACCTTGAGCCATGAAGCCTGCGATCACGCGGTGGAAGACGACGCCGTCGTAGAAGCCTTCCGATGCCAGATCGGTGATTTGCTTCACGTGGTTCGGGGCCAGGTCTTCACGCAGCTTGATGACAACCGGCTTTTCTTGGTTGTCGCCGGTGTCGATGAAAAAGGTCAGGGTTTCGGCCATCTGGCACTCCTATGACTCGAGGAAATATGAAGGGGTCATAGCGGTAGAACGCTCGGGCCGCTATGAGAGACGTATGAGTGATAAAGAAAACCCGACCGAAAAGCCTGTTGAACGCCGTCGAATGGTGCGTTTGCCGACGGGCGGGACCGCTGCGGGCCGCAGTGTCGGCACCAAAATCAAGACGGCGAAGGATAAGCGCCCGTCGTCGCAGGCGTGGATTAAGCGCCAACTGACCGACAAATGGTCCGAACGCGCGCGCGCCGAGGGCTGGCGCAGTCGCGCGGCCTTCAAGCTGATCGGCATCGATGACCGCTTCAACCTGATCAAGAAGGGCAGCCGGGTCATCGACCTTGGCGCAGCACCGGGCGGTTGGGTGCAGGTGGCACTTGATCGCGGCGCGACTTCGGTCGTGGGTGTTGATTTGCTGATGATTGAGCCCATCCCGGGTTCGACCCTGATCCAAGCTGACTTTACCCATCCGGGCGTGGATGAGCAGTTGATCGAACTGTTGGGCGGTCGTCCCGATCTGGTGCTGTCGGACATGGCGCACAACACAATTGGCCACCGCCAGACGGACCACTTGAAGATTATCGCCCTGATCGAGATTGCGGCTGACTTTGCCATCCGCACGCTCAAGCCGGGTGGCAATTTCGTCTCCAAGAACTTCCAGGGCGGTGACGCTGGCGGCGTGCTCGCACGCTTGCGCGAAGAGTTCGAGACGGTGAAGTATTTCAAACCGGAATCCAGCCGTAAGGACAGCGCCGAGGTCTTCCTCGTCGCCTTGAACAAGCGGTAATCTGATTAGAGGGTGATCCATGTCGGTACAGGTGGCGTTCCAATCCCAGTCGTCGATCTGTACCGCGATGGGGGCACCCTTTACCGGCCGGCTGTGCCATCTGGTGGCGGAGCGGCTGCGCGATGACAGCTCGATCGCCCATCGCATCCTGACATGGAACGGCAACCCTTCGCATGAGGGTGACGCCTTGCCGTTGCGCCTTATGGGCGGGCTGCATGCGCTTGCGCGCTCTGGCCGACAGCGTGCGTGGAGTGCGGTCTATCCGCCCGCCGTTGCGCCCGATGATGCCGATTTGTGGGCCCTGCTGAACCATATCCTTCAGGTCGAGGGAGAGTGGCTGATGCCATGGCTGGACAGTCCGCCCCAGACGAACGAGGTCGGGCGGTCGTCCGGTTTGATGGCGGGGCTGCTTGTGCTGGCGGATCGGTTCAAGCTTCCGTTTGCGCTTTATGAACTGGGTGCCAGCGCAGGGCTGAACAGCGTGCTGGATCACTATGGCTATAGGCTGGGGGAACTTGCGGCGGGCGATCCTGCGTCGGGCGTGCAATTGTCACCTCGCTGGTTAGGCAGTTCGCCACCACAGGGTCAGGTAAGCGTCGTGTCGCGACGAGCGGTTGACCAGAACCCGCTGGACGCAGCCGATGCTGCCACCCGCGAAAAGCTGGCCAGCTATGTCTGGGCCGACCAGCGCGAGCGTCTGGCCCGTCTGGAGGCGGCGTTGGCAATAGCGGCGGCAAATCCTGTAAGTGTGGACCGCGAGGACGCTGCGCCTTGGTTGGAGCGCGTGCTGGAAGCCAAGCCGCACGCGGGCGTGTGCCGCGTGGTGATGCACACGATTGCCTTCCAGTATTTCCCGCCGGAGTCCCAGCAGCGTATTCGCGACCATCTGGACCACGTGGGGAAAGGGGCGAGCCACGACGCGCCCTTGGCGTGGTTGAGGTTCGAGGCGTCCGACATTGGCGGACCCGAGCGACGTCCCGCGCTGGATCTGACGATCTGGCCGGGCGGGGAGACGCAGCGGCTGGCCGTCGGGCAGGCGCACGGGTCCGAGTTCGAATGGAAAGCTGACTGACGAAATTATATCACTTGCGATTATATCGTGTGCGATCTATCTTGTTGTTATCGACAACGGAGGTCTCGACATGAGCCATTTGTATACGACCCGCGTCACGGCAGTCGGCGGGCGCGCCGGTACGGTCAAGAGTGACGACGGCATTCTGGACCTGCAACTGGCAATGCCCACCTCGCTGGGCGGCAAGGGTGGGGCGACCAACCCCGAACAGCTGTTTGCCGCCGGCTATGCTGCCTGCTTTGAAAATGCGGTGATCCACGTCACCCGTCGCGGCGACCACAAGGTGCGCGACGAGGACATCGAAGTAACCGGTGAAGTCAGCCTGCTGCCCGGCGAGGGTGGTGGCTTCAAGCTGGCGGTCGCGCTGGATGTGGTGATTGCCGGTATCGGTCAGGCCAAGGCCGAAGAAATCGTACAGGCCGCGCACATGGTCTGCCCGTATTCAAACGCGGTACGCGGCAACATCGATGTAAAACTGAACGTCTCTGTGAAGTAACTTTGGAGGTGGCAGCTCCGGCTGCCACCCTCACTATCGTAAGGCGGTGCGCTGCTCGGTCAGAGCGGCCTTTTCGGCGGCCTTGCGATTTTCAATGCGTGTCCAGAACCGGTCATGCAGGGTGAAGAACACCGTCTGCACCAGTGGTTCGATAATCCCGATGGCCAGCGAGGCCCTGATATTGCCCGTCAGAGCGAAGGCGACGGCCACGGCAACGGTAAAGTGCATCAGACCGTAGGTTAGCGTCTTTACGGCGATCTGTTTGAAAGAGCGGGGCAGGGCATGGCTATGGCCATGATGGCCGTGAGCATGTCCGTGCTTGTGGCCGTGTACGCGCATCTGCTCGCCAGGTGACATGACCCCCAGACGCGACGAGAACGCTTCTGCGGCTTCTTCAAGACCGGTAGCCAGACGCCGCTTTTCGATGACGTGCCAGATACGGTCGTGAATGGTGTATGCGATCGTCTGGAAGAACGGCTCGACCATGCCGATTGCCAGTGCCATGCGCACATCGCTGGTGATGGCAAACGCGACCAGGATCGCCACGACCAAGTGCATCACGCCATAGCTGGCGATTTTCAGCGCGAGTTTGCGCGCGGCACTGATGAAGAGGGCGACCATGCTTCAAGAATGTCTGAATTTGGGGGACGGTTGCAAAGCATAAATTCTTATTATGATGATAGGCCCCACTTTCGACGGGCTCTATCGGCGATGGGTGCGCCTCTGCGGGGGATTTGTCGCAAAAGGTGATCGGAGATCGCGGGTTTTATTGCGCTGCACCCTTGCCGACTCTGGCCATTAGCCTCTATACGCGGCTCGCAAAACGGAGACTCCCCCATGGAGATACGCGAAGGCCTTACCTTCGACGATGTTTTGCTCGAACCCGGTCCGTCGGAGGTTATGCCTGCCGATGTGAACGTTTCGACGCGCCTCACCCGCGACATCACCCTGAACATTCCGCTGCTGTCGTCCGCTATGGACACTGTGACCGAAAGCCGACTTGCCATTGCCATGGCGCAGGCTGGCGGCATGGGTATCCTTCACCGCAACATGACCATCGAGGAGCAGGCCGAGCAGGTCCGCACCGTCAAGCGTTATGAGAGCGGCATGGTGATCAATCCGGTCACCGTCACTCCTGAAACCACCCTCGGCGAAGTGCGCGACATCGTCGCCCGCAAGAAGATCAGCGGCTTCCCTGTCGTTGATCCGGAAACGGGCCGTCTGGTCGGCATGCTGACCAACCGCGACATGCGTTTTGAGAACGACCCGTCGATCAAGGCTTCCAGCCTGATGACCACGGGCGATCTGATTACGGTCCGCGAAGGTGCCAGCCGCGAGGAAGCCCGCGAGCTTCTGCGCACCCGCAAGATCGAGCGCGTCATCGTCGTTGACGAAGACAACCGCGCCGTCGGCCTGATCACCATGAAGGACATCGAGAAGGCTCAAGCCTTCCCGAACGCCGCCAAGGACGACCACGGTCGCCTGCTGGTCGGCGCGGCCTCGACCGTCGGTGATGCAGGCTACGAGCGCGCTATGGCTCTGGCCGAAGCCGGTGCCGATCTCGTCGTCATCGACACCGCCCACGGCCACTCGGCCTCGGTTGCCGCTGTCGTCGAGCGCATCAAGCGTGAGAACAACCGCATCGCCATCGTGGCCGGTAACGTCGCCACCTATGACGCCACCCGCGCTCTGATCGACGCCGGTGCTGACGTTGTTAAGGTCGGCATCGGTCCGGGCTCGATCTGCACCACCCGTATCGTGGCTGGCGTCGGCGTGCCGCAGCTGACCGCGATCATGGACGCTGCCCGCGCTGCCGAAGGTACGGGCGCTACCGTCATCGCCGACGGTGGCATCAAGTACTCGGGCGATATGGCCAAGGCTATCGCTGCCGGCGCTTCGGCCGCCATGATGGGTTCGATGTTCGCCGGTACGGATGAATCGCCGGGCGAGGTCTTCCTGTACCAGGGCCGTTCGTACAAATCGTACCGCGGCATGGGCTCGGTTGGCGCGATGGGCGCAGGCTCTGCGGACCGTTACTTCCAAAAGGAAGTCTCGTCCGAGAAGCTGGTGCCGGAAGGCATTGAAGGCCAGACGGCCTACAAGGGCCCGATCTCGCCGGTCATCCACCAGATGGTCGGGGGTCTGCGTGCCTCGATGGGCTATGTTGGTGGTGCCACCATCGACGAGTTCCAGAAGCGCGCCCGCTTCGTCCGCATCACCGGTGCGGGCTTGCGAGAGAGCCACGTCCATGACGTCATGATCACCCGCGAGGCACCGAACTACCGCCAAGGGTAATCCACCAAGGGGCAACCAATGACGACCGAACTCACCTATCTTAGCCTGACTTTGATTTTGGCGCTGGTGCAGGTCTTCCTGCCCGCCGGAGCAAGGACGGCGGAGTTCGGTCTGAAATGGAATGCGGGCCCGCGCGACAAGACGCCGTCGTCAGAGAAACCTCTGACAGGGCGTCTGGAGCGGGCCCAGTCCAACCTCTACGAGACCCTTCCACTGTTTATCGGCGCTGTGCTGATTGCCCATCTGGCTTCGGCTAATGGCGCGCTTACAGTTTGGGGCTCGGCACTCTATTTCTGGGGACGGGTGGCCTTCATACCGCTCTATGCCTTGGGCATCCCCTTTATCCGGTCGCTGGTATGGCTGGTCTCGCTTGCGGGACTGATCATGGTGCTGGCGGCCCCGTTTATCTGAACTGAAGTCCATTGACCCCAGCCGCCCGTCTCGCCGCCGCCGCATCCATTCTCGACTCCATCGCGCAGGGCCGTCAGCCCGCCGAGGTGGTGTTGAAGGCGTGGGGCACTGCCAACCGCTATGCAGGTTCCAAGGACCGCCGCGCCATCGCGGACCGCGTCTATAAGGTGCTGCGCGCCCGTGGCCGCCTGAGCTGGATCATGGGTGGCCGCGAGGATGGCCGCGCATTGGTCATCGGCAGCCTGCACGCGCTGGACAGCCTGTCGCTGGAAGAGATCGAGGCCCTGCACTCGGGCGAAGGCTATGGCCCGCGTCCGCTGTCCAAACAGGAACGCAGCCGCATCACCGCCGTCGATGGCGAGCTTCCGGGCTGGGTTGCTGCGGGCATCCCCGAGTTCGTGATGAACGATTTCCAGAAGGTCTTTGGCGACAACTGGAAGAACGAAGCCCACGACCTGATGGCCCCGCGCGCGCCGATTGATCTGCGCGTCAACAGCCTGAAGGCTACCCGCGACGAGGTCGAGGGTGAGCTGCGTGCCGCCGAGCTATCGCCGGAACTGACCCCGTGGTCGGAACTGGGCCTGCGCCTGTCCGCCGAGCCGCCGCCGAACATTCAGGCGCTGGAAGGATTCAAGTCGGGCGCGTTCGAGATTCAGGACGAAGGCAGCCAGATCATCTGCGCTCTCGTTGATGCCAAGCCGGGCACGACAGTTGTTGACTACTGCGCTGGCGGTGGCGGCAAGACGCTGGGTCTGGCCCAATCGATGATGGGGCAGGGCCGCCTGGTCGCCTCGGACGTCGTCAACAAGCGTCTGGAAAACATTCGTCCGCGTTTGGAACGTGCGGGTGTTGAAGCCGAACTCGTCCTCATCGGCCAGAACGGCGGTGGTCTGGAAGACCTGAATGACAGCGCTGACACGGTTCTGGTTGATGCGCCTTGCTCGGGTGCGGGCACCTGGCGTCGTCACCCCGAGGACGCATGGCGTCTGACGGAAGAAGAGGTCGAGCGTCTGCACGCTCTCCAGACCCGCATCATGTCGCAGGCTGCGAAACTGGTGAAGGTCGGTGGCCGTATCGCCTACGTCACCTGCTCGATGCTGACCCGCGAGAACGAGGATACGGCAGCCGCGTTCGAAGCCGCCCATCCGAACTTCAAGCCGGTTGCGATTGAAACGACGGGGCACGCCATCGCCTCGCAGGCCAAGGGCCACCAACTGCGCCTGTCGCCGTATTCGACCAACACCGACGGCTTCTTCTTCGCTCTGTACGAGCGCGCTGAATGAGGGCTCGACTGGAGCGTATCGGAGAGGTTTCGATCCTTCCCGTGATGGCGGCTCCGGCGGAGTACGGCCGGAACCTTCAGGCGCGTATACGTCCGCTGATTACGGGCATCGGTCCGGTGGAAGGGGCTGTGTCCCTGACTGCCGAACTGGCTCGCCGCGAGGCTACGGGCGATCTCCCCGATCTGGTGGTGGTGCTGGGCAGTTCCGGCTCGCCGACGCTGGAACACGCCGCCGTCTATCAGGTGACCGAGGTCGACTACCGCGATATGGACGCCAGTCCGCTAGGCTTCCCCAAGGGGATCACCCCGCTGCTGGACATGCCCGCTGTGCTGTCGCTGCCGTGCCGTCTCGAAGGCGTGCCGACGGCGCGTTTGTCGACGGGGGCCAACGTCGTCTCCGGCGCAGCCTATGACGCGCTGGACACCGACATGGTGGACATGGAGACGTTCGCCTTCCTGCGCTCGTGCCAGACCTTCTGCGTGCCGCTGATGGCGCTGCGCGGTGTGTCGGACGGCAAGACCGAGCTGAAGGTGCTGGAGGACTGGACCTCCACGCTGGATCAGGTCGACATCAATCTCGCTGATGCATGGGACAAGCTGCTGGCTGCGCTGGAAAGCGGCGGCCTTGGCGCGATCATGCCCGCAGCCCTTGAACACACAGGCCTATCCGGCCTAGACCCCGCCGCAACTCCCGTATCGGATTCGCATTCATGACCCAGCCGACCCAACACCAGAAGGTGCTCATCGTCGACTTCGGCAGTCAGGTGACGCAGCTTATCGCGCGCCGCCTGCGTGAGCTGAACGTCTACTGCGAGATCCACCCCTATACCAAGGCGACGACCGCGCTTGAGGCCATGCAGCCGCAAGCCATCATCTTCTCGGGCGGCCCGTCCTCGACGACCGAAGCGGACAGCCCACGCGTCGACCACAAGATCTTCGAATACGGCGCGCCGATCTTCGGCATCTGCTACGGCGAGCAACTGATCTGCGCCGAACTGGGCGGTAAGGTCGAAAGCGGCCACCATCGCGAATTTGGCCGCGCCGACATCAGCATCGTCAAGGACAGCCCGCTGTTCGAAGGCATCGCTGCTGCTGGCGAGCAAGAGCCGGTCTGGATGTCGCACGGCGACCGTGTGACGGCTATTCCGGAAGGTTTCGAGGTTATCGCCACCTCGGAAGGCGCGCCTTACGCCGCAATCGCCAACACCGAGAAGAAAATCTACGCCGTGCAGTTCCACCCGGAAGTGGCACACACCCCGCGTGGCGCACAACTGCTCAAGAACTTCGTCTACAACATCGCTGGTCTGACCGGTGACTGGACGATGGCCGCCTACCGCGACGAGCAGATCGCCAAGATCCGCGAACAGGTCGGCGACGCCAAGGTCATCTGCGGCCTGTCGGGCGGTGTGGACTCGTCGGTAGCGGCGGTCCTCATCCACGAAGCCATTGGTGACCAGCTGACCTGCGTGTTTGTGGATACCGGCCTGCTGCGCAAGGATGAGGCCAAGCAGGTCACGACCCTGTTCCGCGAGCACTACAACATCCCGCTGGTCCACGTTGACGCCTCGGATCGCTTCCTTGGCGAGCTGGCCGGCATCTCGGACCCGGAAACCAAGCGCAAGACGATCGGTCGCCTGTTTATCGAAGTGTTCGATGAAGAGTCTTCCAAGATCGAAGGCGCAGAGTTCCTCGCCCAAGGCACGCTCTATCCGGACGTGATCGAGAGCCTGTCTGCCTCGGGCGGTCCGTCGCAAGTCATCAAGTCGCACCACAATGTGGGCGGCCTGCCGGACTATATGAAGCTGAAACTGGTCGAGCCGCTGCGTGAGCTGTTCAAGGACGAAGTGCGCGCCCTTGGCCGCGAACTGGGTCTGACCGACGCTTTCGTGGGCCGTCACCCGTTCCCTGGACCGGGTCTGGCGATCCGTATTCCAGGCGAGATCACGCCGGACGCCGTGCAGACCCTGCAGGACGCCGACGCCATCTATCTGGACGAAATCCGCAAGGCGGGTCTCTACAACGAGATCTGGCAGGCCTTTGCTGTCCTGCTGCCGGTGAAGACCGTCGGCGTGATGGGCGATGCCCGCACCTATGAAAAGGTTCTGGCCCTGCGCGCGGTCACCTCGACCGACGGCATGACCGCCGACTTCTTCCAGTTCCCGTGGGAAGTTCTGGCCCGCACGGCCACCCGCATCATCAATCAGGTGCCGGGCGTGAACCGGGTCGTTTACGACGTGACCTCGAAGCCTCCAGGCACCATCGAGTGGGAATAAGCCACCATCCGAACATGAAAGCCTGCAGCAATGCGGGCTTTTTTGTTGGCTGATGATCGGTTTGGCGCGGCCTGAGGATACTCGCGTCACTGGTGCCGACTGGAACTGGGCGAGATAAGTCCGCGTTCGAGACTGAGGAGTTGTGGGTTCTGCGGTGCCGTGGGCGGCGAGAGGGCATCCCGATGTTTATAGTTTCGGCACTGTTCTACTGCCTTGCCCAGCACCCGTTTCTGTCATGGGGCGCGATATTTCTATTAGGCAAGCTGGTGGCCTATCGAAACCTTGAATATGCGAGGGGGACGGACAACTTTAACCTCATACGGGCACGGGTTTCATACGCGTCGGCGTCGAGCGTTAGGATCAATCTGGGCGATACCGGCGGGACAGGTGTTGCCTATTACGGGCTGGATTTTAGCGTCGGCTATGCGTTCAACAATATCCTCGATGATACGACGCCACCTGTAGTCACCGCTGGACAGGCTTTCTCTTACGTTGAAGATCAGGCGGCAAACGCGACGGTCGCCACGGTCCTCGCAACAGACAATATCGGCGTAACGAAGTTCAGATTCGCCGACACTGGGACCCAGACCAGTTCCGACGGCATCTATGCCATCGATAATGCCGGTGTGGTGCGTCTGACCACGGTCGGCCGCCGCCGGTGTCGCGCAGAACGATTTCGACACTCTGCCCAACAGTTTCAACTATAATATTCAGGCATCGGACGCGGCGGATATCTGGTCCACGGCGGCTAGCGTCACCTTCAACATCACCGCTGCGGCCCCAAGGATAACCGGTCCCAGCGGAGGGGCGGGGGCGACTGCCTCGTCTGTGTCGGTGAACGAGAACCAGACGGCGGTCACCAGCCTGACGGCCAATCGCGCTGTGACGTGGACCATTAGCGGCGGTGCGGACGCAAGCAAGTTCATGATCAGTGCAACGGGCGTCGTCACCTTCGTCACCGCACCCGATTTTGAGGCACCGACGGATGCCGACAGCAACAATGTCTATGTGTTTGTCGCCACGGCCACCGATGCGGGTGGGCTAACGTCTTCCCAGACCGTTTCGGTGACGGTGCTGGACGTGGCGGATATCGCGCCTGTTATCACTGGTCCCGGTGGAGTAGCGGGTGCGACCGAAACCGAAATGTCGGTAAACGAGAACCAGACTTCGGTGACCACGCTGACATCCAGCGTACCGGCCAGTTGGTCGATTACGGGAGGCACCGATGCCGCCCGTTTCGCCATCAATCCGGCGACGGGTGTGCTGACCTTCGTTGCGGCACCGAGTTTTGAGGCCCCGGGCGATACCGATACTGCCAACACCTGTGAGGTTCAGGTTACCGCGACTGGCACCGATGGCCTGAAGTCCGTTCAGACCATCATGGTCAATGTGCTCAATGTGCCGGAGCCTGTGCCCGTGGTGATGGGCCCCAGCGGCGGCGCAGGCGCATCCGAGGCGTCCATTACGGTCGACGAGAACCAGACGGCGGTCACGACCCTGACAGCGGACCTTGCCGTAAGGTGGTCAATCACCGCAGGCGCGGATCGTAGCAAGTTCGCGATCAACGCCTCGAGCGGCGTGCTGACTTTCGTCGCCGCGCCCGACTACGAGGCCCCGACAGACGCGGATCGCGACAATGTCTATGTGGTCGAAGTCACCGCCACCGACGGCAATAATGAAACGGCTGTTCAGACGATCCGCGTGAGCGTGCGCGACCTGTCCGAGCCCGCGCCTGTGCTGACGGGTTCCAGCGGTGGTGCCGGCGCGGCCAGTTCGGCCATCTCCGTCAACGAGAACCAGACCGCTGTGACCACCCTGGCCGCTGATAATGCTGTCACATGGGTTATCACGGGCGGGGCCGATGCGGGCGAGTTCCGGATAAATCCGGCGACGGGCGAGATAAGCTTCGTCACGGCACCTGATTTCGAAGCTCCGAGCGATGCCAACGGCGACAATGTCTATCTGGTCGAGATAACCGCCACAGACAGCAACAACCTGTCTGCCGTTCTGACGGTAGCCATCACGGTCGAAGACCTGGATGACAGCGAACCGCAAATCACCGGTCCCGATGGTGCCGTGGGCGCAACGAGCTCCCTCATCATGCTGGAGGAGGGTGCGACACTTGTCACGACCATGCAGGCCAGCGAGCCCGTCATAGGGTCCTTGTCGGGCGGTAGCGACCAAGACCACTTTGTTATGGATGACAGCACCGGTGAACTGAGCTTCGTGAGCGCACCGAGCTATGAGACGCCGACCGATAGCGACAAGAACAAAACCTATGTCGTGGTCGTTCGAGCAACCGACGTGGCTGCCAACATCAGCGACCATACTCTGACAGTACAGATCACCGACGTGGATGAAGTGGCACCTCGCATCGCCATTATCGCCAAGGAGTTGAAGTCCGATCTACGTGGCTATGCCTTCAAGAGCCTTGGCGACATGCTGGCCTTCAACGAAGGGCTTTTTCGCGATACGGGCGACTGCATGGCTTCGGCGGCGCAGGGCACCGTCACGCCGGGTATGCACTTGAACGAGTTCAGTCAGGGGACGTCGCTGGACTGGGCAAAGACCCACTGCACGGCGCGTTATCGCGTCATTGCCAACGTTGGAGCCTCAATTGACCATGCGGATGGCGACTGGACCCGTCGTGGTCTGGCGTCAGTCCGCATCGAGAATGAATGGCGACAGGACCTGACCTTCGGTCTGGGCCTCATGGGCAGCTTTGCCAATAACGATCTGCCTTCGTTCGCCGACAGTTCAATCCGCGACCACTCTCTACAGATCAACGGCTATGTGAAGACGAAGCTGGCTGAAAACCTGAGAGCGGGCGCTTTCGTTGGTTTTGGCCGCGCTTGGTACGACTTCGATCTGCACCAGACGGGCTTCGACTTGTCGGGCAAGATGGTGGGCCATCGTCAGGTCTATGGCGCGATGCTGAGCGGGGACGTCGAGATCCGCAGCTTCTTGGTGACAACAGATTTGATCCTGTCCCGTGCGACAGAGGATTTGGGTCAGGCCACGTTGGTCGGCATGGTTGACGACGATGTGCGTCAGGTGATGTTCGAGGTCGGCGGCGTGGATATGACCCGTATCAGCATCCCTGTGTCCGGCGAGCTCCACATCTGGGGCAGTGATCCCAAGGGGTGGCAATCGACGCTGAGACTCAGCCCCGGCCTGTTGTGCTAGGACACCTCTGCCAACGATAGCGCGCTGACGTGTGGCTATCAGTTCGGGGGGCGTTTGATGACCAAGCGCGAGGGAGCGGGCGGCGGCTACCTCGATTATCGCGTGGAGTCCGTGGACCGTAGAACCCGGAACCTGATCGGTGTCGGCTATCAGTACACGTTCGGCCCCAATAACAATCTGGAATGGGCCTTCGACGTCATGGGCAGTGTGATGGAAGACCGACCGGATAGCCGCGCAATGGTGACCTTCCGCGCCCGCCAGTAGAGCGCCAGCAAAAAAGCCCTCCGGATCGTCCGGAGGGCTTTTCCTTTGACCTTATTGATACTGCGGCAGGCGACCGGTTTCCTGAACCGTGACCCAGCGGGTGACGGTGAAGGCGTCCACGCCCGCGTCACCCCCAAAGCGGCCATAGCCGGTGCTCTTCACGCCGCCGAACGGAGCCATCGGCTCGTCGGCAATGCCTTGATCGTTGACGTGGATGATACCAGTTTCAATGCGGTTGGCGACAGCCAGCGCCTCGGTCATGTTTTCCGAGATGACACCGCCGGTCAGGCCGTATTCGGTGTCATTGGCCAGATCGACGGCCTCGTCGACGTTGTCGACCACGTGGATCACGGTCGCAGGACCGAAAATCTCGCCATAATAGACTTCCATCTCCTTGGTGACATCGGTCAGGACGACAGGACGGATCAGGGTCTGTTCGTCGCCCTCGACATCGCCGGTGCCGGTGAGGACGGTCGCACCCTTGTCGATGGCGTCCTTCAGCAGGGCCGAGACGCGCTGGGCGGCGCGTTTATTGACCACCGGACCAACGAAGGTCGCCGGATCGGAAGGGTCGCCCGACGGCAGGGATTTGACGGCTTCGGTGAAGGCCGTGGTGAATTTGTCGGCGACTTCGCGCACGACGATCACGCGGTCGGTCGACATGCAAATCTGGCCCGAGTTCATGAACGAGCCGAACACGGCGGTCTTCACCGCATAGTCGATGTCTGCATCCTTGAGGACGACCAGCGGGTTCTTGCCGCCCAGTTCGAGGATGGCAGGCTTAAGGTATTTGGCAGCGGTGGTGCCGATGATGCGGCCCACGTGGGTCGAGCCGGTGAAGTTCACCAGACGCACGCGCGGGTCGGCGATCAGGGTCTCGACGATTTCGCCAGCGTCCTTGATGTCATTGGTGATGACATTCAGCGCACCAGCCGGAAGGCCCGCCTCCATCAGCACATCGGCCAGCAGCAGGCCGCACGAGATCGGGGCGTCTTCCGACGGCTTCATGACGACGGTGTTGCCGACGGCCAAGGGAATAGCGATGGCGCGGATGCCGAGAATGAACGGCGCATTCCACGGCGAAATCGCCGCGATGACGCCGTACGGCACCTTCTTGGCATAGGAGCTGACGCCCGGCATCTGGGTTTGCAGCACCTGACCGCGCGGCTGGGTCACAGCAGCGGCGGCTTCGCGCAGAATCTCGATGCAAAGCTCGACGTTGAACGCAGCCCAAGGACGGGCACCGCCGACTTCGGCAGCCATGGTGGCGACGGCGTGCTCGGCCTTGGCTTCCATGATGTCGGCAGCGCGCAGGAAGATCTTGCGGCGCTCATAAGGAAGCATGGCCGCCCAAGCGGGGAAGGCCTTGGCCGCAGCATTTACGGCGGCTGTCACATCGGCGGGGGTTGCGGCCGCGACCTTGGCGAAGACCTCGCCAGTCCACGGCGACACGTCGTCCGTCGTGGCATTGTTGGAGGAGGGAACTTCCTTGCCGCCAATCAGGAGGCCGCGGGTCAGATTGCTCATTGAATACTCCGGTGGGCGCGCATGCTTTACGGACATAGGTCCGCCCCTAACTAACCCGCGGGCGTTTGGGGCGTTCCCTGACCGCTAGGCGACCTAGGTCGGGTGTTTGGCGCTGTTGCAGCGGCTGTAGGCGAAATAGATACCGACGCCGACAATGTTCCAGATCAGGAACCACAGCAGGGTTTTCTGGGGCAGGCTGACCAGTAGATAGAGGCAGCCCGCGATAGAGACCGGACCAATGACCCATGCCAGCGGCGTTTTGAAACCGCGCGGCATGTCCGGCTTTTTGACACGCCAGACCAACATGCAGACTGCGACGAAAGTGAAGGCGACCAGCGTCCCCGCATTGGCCATGGCGACGATTTCACCCAGCGGGAGGAACAGGGCGATCAGGCCCACGACCACAGCGGTGAAGATGGTAATCCGCACCGGCGCACCGCTCTTTGACACATTCGCGAGCCCGCGCGGCAACAGGCCGTCACGCGCCATGACAAAGAAGATACGGCTCTGACCATAGAAGAAGGCCAGAATGACTGTCGGCAGGGTCAGTACCGCCGTGATGGCGAGGAAGCTTGCTGCAAAGGGTTGGTCAATCAGGCGCAGAATGAGCGCGAGAGGCTCGGGACTGTTGGCAAAGGTGGTGAAAGGCGTGCTGCCCAAGGCGGCAAGTGCGATAACGATATAAATCACGGCGCACGCCAGCATGGAGCCGATGATGCCGATGGCTAGATCGCGTTTCGGGTTCTTGGCTTCTTCGGCAGCGGTGGCGATGGCGTCAAAACCATAGAAGGCCGAGAAGATGATAGCTGCAGCGGCCATGATGCCGCGCTCGATGCCATCGGGGTTCATGGTACTGCCAAACCCGTACGGGCTGAATGGCTTCAGGTTTTCGGCGTTGAAGTGGGGCAGGGCAAACCACACAAACAGTGCCAGTGCCGACAGCTTTACAGCCACCAGGATCATGTTGATGGCCGCGCTTTTACCCGTGCCGATCAGCAGCACCCCTGCGATCATCGCAATGACCACGGCCGCGGGGATGTTGACGATGCCGCCAGCCGATGGGCCCTGCATCAGGGCCATCGGCAGACCTAGCCAGTCATGCAGCAGCGGTGCGGCATAACCGGACCAACTGACGGCTACGGCGCTGACCACGAGGCTATATTCCAGAATAAGGCTCCACCCCACCATCCATGCCAGAAGCTGGCCAAGCACCACGCGGGTATAGGTGTAGGCGCTGCCGGAGGCGGTAATCGTCGAGGCCATCTCGGCGTAGCACAGAGCACCGCAGGCGCAGACGAAGCCCGCAATCAGGAACGACACGAGCACCGCAGGGCCCGCCTTGTCCGCGCCAATGCCGATCAGCGTCAGAATGCCGGTGCCGACAATCGCACCCACGCCAAGGGCGATCAGGTGCGGCCAGCCGAGGGTTCGGGCCAAAGCAGGCGTGTCGGACGAGGGGGATGGATCGGTTTGGCCCATGGGGGAGGGGCTCCGGTACTGATAAGCGACTGAAAAAAAGAGGGGTCAGGTCTCGTCGGCACTCGCCAACAGGGCGCGCAGGCCCGGCGGGTGGTCACCGGCGATGGTGAGGTGCGGCGCGAGGTCCGCTTCCTGAAGTTTGTGAAGCCGGATTTCTCCAGCGAGCGCATAATGCTGCATCACGGAAAGATAGATGCTTTCGCTCCAAAGGCCGTGCAGGACTTTAGACGTATCGTGGCTGAGCAGGGCCAGCAGTTGTTCACTCGCATCCACAACCAGCCGCGTCTCGGCCCCAGGCCAGCGCCGCATGATGTCCTCCGAGGCGCGGCTGCGGGTAACGAGATAGGGACGCGGGCGCGCGTCCGGCTCTTCGTAAATCACGCCTTCCACCGTCACACCCCGACGTACCGCCTTGGCCAGCATGGGGGCGGCAAAGGCTTCGATCTGGGGGAACATGTCGAAAAGGATGACCTCGCGGGCACTGCCGATCATCTCCTCGCACCGTGCCCAGATGTGGTCGACCGAGCGCAGTTGATAAATGCGGTCTTCCGGCGTGTGCTGTTCCAACTGTGTTAGGGCGCTACGGGCGCTTGCAGCCTGTTCTGCGAGGCGGGCTTCCAGCGATTTGATCAACTGTTCGGGCGACACGGCACGGAACAGTCGCGGTTCTCCGCCGTCGTCTATGACGGCACCCTTTTGAGCCAGTGTGGACAGGGTTTTGTACGTGTTCGCCTGTGCCTTGCCAATGCCCTGGGCGATTTTATAACCGGTGGACGGTCCTGCCCTCAGCAGTTCGCAATAGGTCAGGGCCTCGGTCTCGGTGAAGCCCAGTGGCATCAAAGTATCTTCAGGCGTCATGGCTTCCCCAATTGCACAACACGCGGTCGTTGAACACGTGCCTCCCCGACGCGTTAGGATTACACATTTCTCATTTGACTAGTAGCGGGGGCTACTAGTTTTCTTGCCTGAAGTCCGCGTTTGGAACCATGAATCAGGGCATCGCCGCGTGCGGGCCTGTCGGGAGGAAGCAGCCGTGTCGTTGAAGTCATTGATGGTTGCGGCATCAGCCGCTTGTATTTTGGTGGCCTGCTCCGGGCCGGGCGCGATGACCACCAAGGGAACGCCCGAGTACGGAACCTTCGGGTTCGATACGGCCGGCATGGATCGTTCGGTCGCGGCCGGCGATGACTTCTTCACCTTCGCCAACGGTGCGTGGGTCAAGTCGACCAAGATTCCCGACGACAAATCCAGTTGGAACACCTTCTCGGTACTGGCCGAAAAATCCGACGCGCGGGTCAAAGACCTGATCACCCACGCGCGCGAGAACAAAGACCGCGACGCCGCGAGGGTCGCTGACTTCTACGTCGCCATCATGGACGAAGCCGCCATCGAGGCTCGTGGTCTGGCCCCGCTGAAGCCCGAGTTGGATCGCATTGCGGGGCTGTCCGACCGTGCTGCAGTGTCGTCCTATATGGGCTCGGTGATGCGCGCCGATGTCGATCCATTGAACGCGACCAACTATTATACGGATCGCCCGCTGGGTCTTTGGGTGGCTCAGGATCTGGATGATCCGGAGCGCTATATGCCGTATCTGATGCAAGGCGGTCTGGGCATGCCGGATCGCGACTACTACCTCGATCCGGCACCTCGGTTTGCGACCCTGCGGACCCAGTATCAGACGCACGTCGCCGCTATGCTGAAGCTTGCGGGCATGGACAATGCCGAAGCCCGCGCCGCCCGCGTTCTGGCTCTGGAGACCCGACTCGCCCGCTCGCACTGGTCGCAACTGGACACCGGCGATGTCATCAAGGCTAACAATACGTGGGCACGCGCCGACTTTGCGGCCAAGGCACCGGGCATGGACTGGAACGCCTATTTCCAGTCGGCAGGGTTGAACGGCGCATCGGCGGTCAAGGTTTGGCAGCCCGAAGCCATCACTGGACTGGCGGCCCTGGTCGGGTCCGAACCGATGGAGACGTGGAAAGACTATCTTGCGTTCCACGCGATCGACCGTGGTGCACCGCTACTGTCGAAAGCCTTTGTCGACCAGCACTTCAGCTTCCATGGCACGGCCTTGTCGGGCACGCCGCAACAAGCGGAACGCTGGAAGCGCGCCATTGCCATGACCAATGTGGCTTTGGGCGACGCTGTGGGACGCATGTACGTCGAGAAGTACTTCCCGCCCGAGGCCAAGGCCGAGGTCGAGCGCATGGTCGTCAACATCAAGGCGGCGCTGGCCAAGCGCATCGAAGCCCTGACGTGGATGACCCCCGCTACCAAGGCCGAGGCGCAAGAGAAGCTGAAGGCCATGCGTGTCGGCGTGGGCTATCCCGACAAGTGGCGTGACTATAGCGCGGTGTCGGTACGTGCCGATGATGCGTTCGGCAATGTCGAGCGCGCCAACATGGCCGAATACCAGCGCCAGCTGGCCAAGCTGCGCCAGCCGGTGGATCGCGGCGAATGGTTCATGGTCCCGCAAGAGGTGAACGCCTTGTTCGCGCCCAGCCAGAACTCGATCATCTTCCCTGCCGCTATTCTGGAGCCGACCTTCTTTGATCCGAATGCGGATTCTGCCGTGAACTATGGAGCCATCGGCGGCGTGATCGGGCATGAGATCACGCACGGCTTTGACAATCTGGGCTCGCAGTTCGACAGCCACGGCCGTCTGCGTGACTGGTGGACGCCCGCCGACAAGGCCCAGTTCACCCGCGCGACCGACATGCTGGCAGCCCAGTTCGATGACTATAAGCCGTTCGAGGATGCCAATGTGAACGGTCGTCTGACGCTGGGCGAAAACATTGCCGACTCGGCGGGGCTCCAAGCGGCATACGACGCGTGGAAACTGTCTTTGAACGGCAAGGAAGCCCCAGTCATCGACGGCTTTACAGGTGATCAGCGGTTCTTCCTTGGCTGGGCGCAGAACTATCGCAGCGCCTTCCGTGAGGCGGCATTGCGCAACCGCCTGCTGACGGACGTGCACGCGCCGGGTCCATACCGTGCCCAGACCGTGCGTAACCTCGACGCATGGTACGAAGCCTTTGACGTCAAGCCCGGACAGAAGCTGTATCTGGACAAGGCCCAGCGCGTTCCGGTCTGGTAAAGCCAGCGCTCCGATCTGGCGGGAAACCTGAAATTTTCAGTATTTCCCGTTAGATCGGAACCTCTACCGTTGTCGTATACGTTCATCACCTGTGACAACGGGTTAGTGGATTGCGGGGCAGCATGAAAATCAGGCGGAAACAGACAGCGTGGATCGTCGCGGGCGTGTGCGCCGCAGTGCTCGTCGGCTTTCTGGTCTGGAAGATGCAGCGCCCACCAGAAGTGACTGTCTTTGAAGTAAAACCTCAAACAATAGAGGTAGGGTTGTCGGTGGTCGGGCGCGCCCGTCCGGGGGATCTGGTGCAGGTTGCGTCTCCGAACCCCGGGCAGGTGACGCAGCTGTTTGTGGATGACGGCGATGTGGTCACCCAAGGGGCTGCGCTGGCCACCATTCGCGCGACGGTCGAACAGGCCGAGACAGAGGTAGAGGTGGCCCGCGCCGCTGCCGCCCGCGCTGAGGTCGCCGAAGCCCGCCTGAACTTCAGCCGCACCCAAACCCTGTATGAGCGCGGTTTCGCCGCCAAGGCCGCTCTGGATTCCGCCCGCGCTACGCTGCAGACCGCGGAGGCCAATCTGGCGGCAGCCAATGCCTCGGTGCGGGCGTCTTCGGAGCGCACGCGCGAATACACTATCCGGTCGCCGATGAATGGCGTCGTTCTGGTTCGTCCCATCGACAACGGGCAGGTTGTGACTGTTGGCGAGACCCTGTTCGAGTTGGGCTCCAACTCCGGAACCGAAATCCAGGCCGAAGTAGAGGAAGCCTATGCCGACACCCTGCGTCCGGGGATGCTGGCCCGCGCCGCTGCATCGGGCAGTGAGGCGATATTCACAGCGCGCGTCTCGGAGGTATCACCGCGCGTGAACTCCGCGACCGGTGCCCGTCTGATCAAGCTTATGCCGGAGGGGGGCAGCACGCTGTCTCCGGGGCGCTCTATTGACCTGACCGTCGTGGTCGACACCCGCCAAGGCGCGATTACCATCCCGCGACAGGCGGTCATCGACGCCACTGCCGCACCAAAGGTTCGCGTAGTGGACGCTGACAACACGGTGCGCGAACGACCGGTCATTATCGAGCGCTGGCCCTCGACGAACGCCATCATCACCGAAGGCTTGAAGGCCGGCGACCGGCTGGTCCTCGATCCGGCTGCGGTCGAGGTCGGCAAGACCATTCGTCCGGTCGTGGCAAGCGGACGCTGAGCCGGTGTTCGCGTTCAAGGTCGCCCGTCGATACCTGTTGTCGAACCCCAGCCAGACCCTGTTGTTGATCGCGGGGGTCGCACTGGGGGTGACGGTGTTCATCTTTATCACCGCTCTGATCGCAGGGCTGGAAGTTCGCCTGACCGAACAGGTTACGGGTGACAGTGCGCACGTCAGCATCGAAGCCCCGACGCGGGTAGCCCGAGTGCTGGGAGGAGAGGTGCCGGTCGAAAGTGTCGCGTTGGTGTCCACGCTCCAACGTAAACAAATCCGCGACTGGCCCATGGTCGTGGACCTTCTGCGAAATACGGACGGCGTATCGGCCATCAGTCCCCAGATTTCCGGGAGTGCGTTTCTGGTGAAGGGTGAGGCGGTCTCGCCCCTGTCGGTGCTGGGGGTGGAGCCGGACGGTGTGGATGCCATCTCCCAAATCACGTCCAAGATCGTCGACGGCACGGGCCAACTGCGGGCCGATGGCCTGCTGATCGGTGCCAAGATGGCCGAGGAGTTCGGCTTGCAGGCGGGGCAGGCGGTCCTACTGCGCACCGAGCGCGGCGTTGAACGTCAACTGACCATCAGCGGCATCTTCCGCACTGGTTTGCAAAGTTTGGACGAGCGGGTGGCCTTTATGTCGCTCCAGACAGCCCGCCCGTTGTTCGCCTTGCCGGAAGGCGTGACCAATATCGAGGTGAAGCTGAGCCAACCGGAAGACGCCCGCGACATGGCCAAGTTTCTGGGCGAGGCGACGGCGCTGCGTGTCACGCCGTGGCAGGAAAAGAACGAAAGCCTTGAGGACGCCCTCAAGGCGCAGGGCCAGACCGGTACCATGATCCAGGTCTTTTCCCTGATCTCCATCATCATCGGTATCGCCAGCGCCTTGGTGCTGTCGGCCTATCGCCGTCGCAGCGAGGTGGGGATTATGCGTGCCTTCGGGATTTCGGGCAGCTTTATCATCTGGGTGTTTTTGCTTCAGGGCTTGCTGATCGGTCTGGTCGGGGCGCTGGTCGGATGTGGAGCGGGCTACGGGCTGTGCGTGTATCTGGAAGGGATCACCAAGGCTGATGGCACCTCGGCTTTGCCTATAGCGCCGGAGCAGGGGGGCTATGTCGCCGCGCTGGTGCTGACGACGCTGGGTGCGGTGATCGCCTCCATCATTCCGGCGCGAAATGCCGCCAAGGTCGATCCGTTGGAGGCGATCCAGCAATGACCCATCTGCTGAAAGCCACGGGCATCAAGAAGTCGTTCCAAAACGGCGAGGAAGAGACGCTGGTGCTCAAGGGCATCGACGTCACGCTGGACAAAGGAGAGTTGACCGCACTGGTGGGCCAATCGGGGTCGGGCAAATCCACCTTGCTTTCCATCGTCGGCTTGCTGCTGCGTCCGACATCGGGCGAACTGGAAATCGCGGGCCAGCGGGTGGACCAGTTATCCGAACGCAAGCGCGCCTTGTTCCGTAACGAGCGCTTGGGCTTTGTCTTCCAGTTCCACCACCTGCTGCCGGACTTTACCGCGCTTGAGAATGTCGCTTTTCCAGCGGCGGCACCGGCAGGCGGCATCAGTCGCGAGATGCGCGAGCGGGCAGAGGAACTGCTGGGGCGAGTGGGTCTGAAAGAGCGGATCAACTTCCCTGCGACCCGCTTGTCCGGCGGTCAGAAACAACGCGTGGCGATTGCACGTGCCCTGATGAACAAGCCGGACCTGATCATCGCCGACGAGCCGACAGGCAATCTGGACCGCGAGTCAGCTGAAACGGTGTTGGAATTGATGCGCGAGGTAAATCAGGAGGACGGGGCGACCTTCCTGATCTGTACGCACGATCCTGAAATCGCACGCCAGTGCAAGCGGCGGCTGACGCTGGAAGACGGCCTGCTGAAAGCTGATGAGGTGATGGAAGGTGCCGAGAAATAGTTTTGTCTGGCGCGAGCCAAGGTCAGCTAAGCATTTGAAATGACGGCAGCGTATCTCGGATATATTTTAGATTTTCTGCATATCATTGTGGCCGGCAATCTCTCATAGCTGACCGGCAGTCTCTGGACGGCGTTTCTTCCCTCTGAACCTTCAGCGCGGGCGGCCCTCCCTCTATCCCTCTCGCCGCCCGCGCCGTTTTTTCTCAGTCGATGCACAGTGTCGGCTCGGCCACGCCGTTTTTGATTTCGGTCCGGCAGCCGAACCGGTCGCTGGTCGGGGCGCAGCGTCCCTGCACCTGACCCGATGCCGGAGTGTCCGAGGCTTCGGCCAGACAATCACCTTGGCACTGCGAAGCGTCGGTACAGACCTTGCCTGCATCGGTGAAGTTCAGCACGCAGCGGACGGTTTGGGCCCGCCCGACCGGTTTCATCGTGCCTCCGCGCGCGGCACATGCAGAGGCGGCGTCGTCCTGCGGGACCTGAGGGGGCGGGGTGGAGCACCCTGCCAGCACCAAGGTCCCAGAAATCAAAACGGCGCGGATCACTTCACCTGACCCTTGTCGAAGCCGGTCCAGCAGTCGTCGTAGTCGAGCTGCATCGTCGGCGATTGCTCGGCCCACGCTGTCGTACGGATCGGCATGCGGGTTTCAAACATGAAGGCGAGTGTGTTCTCGATCTTGTGCGGCTTGAGGTCGGCGTTGGTTGCGCCTTCCCACGAAGCCTGATCGGGGCCGTGGCCGCTCATGCAGTTGTGCAGCGAAGCGCCGCCGGGGGCAAAGCCGCCGGCCTTGGCGTCATAGGCTCCGGTGATCAGGCCCATGAACTCGCTCATGACGTTGCGGTGGAACCACGGCGGGCGGAAGGTGTCCTCGGCCACCATCCAGCGCGGCGGGAAGATGACGAAGTCGCAGTTGGCCGTGCCGACCGTATCCGACGGGCTGGTCAGGACGGTGAAAATCGACGGATCGGGATGGTCGAAGCTGACCGTGCCGATGGTGTTGAAGTTGGCCGTGTCATAGCGGTAGGGCGCATAGTTGCCGTGCCAGCCCACCACATCCAGCGGCGAGTGATCGAACGTCGTGGCCCACAGCTTTCCGCCGTATTTCTGGACGCACTGCGTCGGGCGATCCACGTCCTCGAACCATGCGACAGGCGTTTCAAAGTCGCGCGGATTGGCCAGCCCGTTGGCACCGATGGGGCCAAGGTCGGGCAGGCGGAACGGCGCGGCGTAGTTCTCGCAGATATAGCCGCGGATCGGGGCTTCCAACTCGATGCGGAAACGCACACCGCGCGGAATGACGACGATGTGGCCGGGGTTGGCCTCTATCACGCCCAGTTCGGTGACAAAGCGGTGCGCGCCTTCCTGCGGCACGAACAGCATCTCGCCGTCGGCACAGTAAAACACGCGGTCCACCATCGAACGGTTGGCGGCATACAGGTGAATACCGACGCCCGCGCCGCTTTCCGAACAGCCAT
>NZ_JSYD01000035.1:0-38811 GCF_054824005.1 Brevundimonas sp. GN22
GAACCTCTAGGCCGCGCACATGGACAGTCATGCCCAAGCGGCGCGGATGTGTCGCCGCTACCGGCAGAGGCGTAACCGTCATGCCCACGTCTCCGGCGGCAGAATGTCGTTGATGCTGTAGTCCGCCCGGTCGCACCAGCCAGCCAGCGGCCACGCGCGCTCGGCATCGGTCAGACCGCGCGCCAGCACCGTATTGGTCGGGGTCTCTTCAATCGCCAGTTCCGACAGACGGAACGGCAGCGCTTCGGCCGCAATGATCGCTTCCAGCTTGCGCCAAAGGGCAATGACCAGAGCCTCGGTCGTCGGATCACCATCCACCACCAGCACCTGTTTCAGGCGCTGCGGCTCGTGTTCCTTGAAATAGGTCAGTAGAGGATCGGTGCTGTTGAGCTGAAAGGCGTGGTCCAGACTGCGGTCCACAAAGCCGTGCCAGCGCGTCTTCAAACGCTCAAAGCTGGCCGCATAGTTGGAACCGCCGAAATCGATTTCCTTGAGGGGCTCTAAAACCACCGAGACGAACTCGTTATGCCCGTGCGGCACGGCGCACTTGGACGCCGCATCGGCGATCAGCCGGTGCGCCATCGAAAAGCGGCGGGTGAAACGGACAGCAGGCATGGAAGACTTCAATCAGGGGATACAACAGCCGCCATATAGGCGCTTGCGCGGGGTTGCGCATCAACACTGTGCGAAAACGTAAGTAAAGCCCGACTTTCAGGCCTTCAGCTTGGGGTCAAAGGCCACGTCGCGACCGCGAGGCTTCAGATACTCGCCGCCGTCCACGGTAATGACCTGGCCGGTGATGCCGCGTGTCCCCAGAAGGAAGCGAACCGTCGACAGCATGTCCTCAAGACTGGTGCCGCGCCCGAGTGGAGTATCGGACCACGCCTTCTGATACTCCTCGTCGGACTGGTCGCCACTGCGCAGGATCAGTCCGGGCGACACCGCATTCAACCGGATGGCCGGTGCCAGCCCCAGCGCCAGCGAGGCTGTCAGCGCGCCCAGACCGGCCTTACCCGCCGTATAGGACAGGAAGTCGGGATTGGCCGCGACAAGCTTGTGGTCCAGCACATTGACCACCGCCCCCTCGCCCCCCTGTTTGGCGACAGCGCGCGCAAAATCGCGGATCAGGAACACGGGGGCTGTCAGGTTGGCCGCCAGATGCGCGTCCCACAAGGACGGCTCCAGGTCGTCCAGGGTGTCATAGGCAAACATGGATGCATTGTTGATCAGGGCATCGATGCGCCCGAACCGCTCCACCACCGCCTTGATGAGGCCGCCGCGGCTCCTCTCGTCCGAGAGATCGGCAAAGAAGCTGTCAGCGCGTCCCCCCGCAGCCGCGATGTCATCTACGACCGCGCGGGCTTCATCAGCACCGCTGCGATGGTGGATCGCAGCCGTCCAGCCCTCGGCCGCCAGACCGCGCGCCAGCGCAGCGCCCACGCGGCGGGCCGCCCCGGTGATCAGGACGACCTTGCCAGTCATACTTGCGGCCTGCGGCAGAAGAGTTCGACGCCCGCGCCCGAAGCCTCGTTAAAGACCTGCGGCTTGGCGACTTGAACGCGACAGGCCTGAACCTGCGGCAGTTCGAAACAGGCCGAGATCACTTCGTCGGCCAGAGTTTCCAGAAGCTCGACATGGGGCCGTCCGGCCCAGCCGAGGATGCGGGTGCGCACGTGGTCATAGTTGATGAAACCACCGTCCGGCAAAGGCCAGTCGGCAAACATCTCGACATTGATCACAAGGCGCGTCGGGCGCTCTGGATGACGCTCCCACGGATGCAGGCCGACACTCAGGTCAACAACCACATCCTTGAGGAAAACCCGCACCTGATCCGGGGCAGTGCGCCACTCAGCGACGCCTGCCCCCGAGCCGATATCAGTCAATGCTGCCGAACTCGTAGTAGTTCACAGCGGCGATGACGGCGATGAAGGCAAAGATGGTGGCGATGGCGACCATTGGAGTTCTCCCTGTTTCTTCCCCGAATAGAGGCACATAGACCACTGTTCAAGCCACCCCTGACGTGCCTATCGTCATTGTATGACCACTTGGCGCACCCGCATCGAGCCGTTTACCCGTCCCCTGTTCTTCATCTGGTCACGCTTGAGCCGTGGCATGACGCTGGGCGTGCGGGCGATAGCGACCGATGATCAGGGGCGCATCCTGCTGGTGAAACACACCTATTTGCACGGTTGGTGGCTGCCCGGCGGCGGTGTGGACAAGGGCGAAACAACCCACGCAGCGATCGTGCGCGAATTGCGGGAAGAGGCCGGTGTGACGGCCAAAGGCGAGCCACGTCTCTTGTCGCTCCATTCTAACGAGCGATTCTTCCCCGGTGACCATGTGGCGGTCTTTCACATAGACCGGTTTGAAATTGGCGAGCGGACCAGCCATGGCGAAATTGCCGAGATCGGCTGGTTTTCACCGGATGATCTGCCGGACGACACGACAAAGGCTACCCGCGCGCGATTGGCCGAGTTCACCGGTCGCGCTCCTGTATCCCCCGACTGGTAAGGACGCCCGATGAATGGTCCCTTCTTTGCGATTGCCTTACTGGTTGTTGCCGGTGCCCTCACCGCTATTCAGGGACCCAGCAATGCGAGGCTCTCGAACGGACTGGGATCGGTTGTAAACGGAGCCTTCGTTTCTTTCGTCATCGGCGCTCTGGCACTGGGCATACTCGCTGCTGCGCTGCAGGTGAAACCCGAGGGTCAGGAGGTTCGCTCCATCCCGTGGTGGGGATGGCTGGGTGGCCTTTATGGATGCCTGTTTGTCACCAGCATTGCCTGGGCAGTCCCCAGACTCGGCGTCGCCACCACAATGACCCTCGTCGTCGCCGCCCAGATGGCCATCAGCGTGGTTCTGGATCATTACGGCGCATTCGGCACCACACCCCAGCCCGCCAGTTTGGCCCGCATCGGCGGAATCTTGCTGATTGTTGGCGGTGTGCTTTTGGTACGCCGCGGCTGAGCCTATATCGGAAGGGATGACCGAGCCGACCGACACCCCCATCCCCCTGCAGGCCGCCGCCCTGATCGCCGATGAGGCGAGCCGTGCGCCCGATAAGCCGGGCGTCTATCGCATGTATGGCGAGGACGGATCGTGCCTGTATGTCGGCAAGGCCAAGTCGCTGAAGAAGCGCGTCGTCCAATACGCACAGGGCCGTTTCCACACCCAGCGAATCGGCCTGATGGTCAGCCTGACCCGCTCCATGCAGCTGGTCGTCACGGCGTCCGAGACCGAAGCCCTGCTGCTGGAAGCCAGCTATATCAAGAAGCTGAAGCCGCGCTTCAACGTCCTGCTGCGCGACGACAAGTCATTCGCCGAGCTGATGATCCGGCGAGACCACCGCGCACCACAGGTCCGCAAACATCGCGGCGCACACACGATTCCGGGCGACTATTTCGGCCCGTTCGCCTCGACGTGGGCAGTCAACAACACACTGAACACCCTGCAGAAGGCCTTCCTGCTGAGGAACTGCACCGACAGCGTGTACGAGAGCCGCACCCGCCCCTGCATGCTCTATCAAATCAAGCGCTGCTCGGCCCCATGCACCGGCGAGATCAGCCTTGAGGACTATGGCGAACTGGTCAACGAGGCCGAGGCCTTTCTGCGCGGCAAGTCGCGGGCGGTCATCAACCGCCTGTCCCAAGAAATGCAGGCGGCGTCGGACGCTATGGAGTTCGAACACGCCGCTCGCGTGCGCGACCGCATCCGTGCCCTGTCGACCATCGCAATGGAAACATCCGTCAACGCCGACGGCGTGGCCGAGGCCGACGTCTTTGCCGTGCATCTGGATGGCGGTCAGGCCTGTGTGCAGGTCTTCTTTTACCGCGCGGGCCAGAACTGGGGCGGGCGCGCCTATTTCCCGCGCGTGGACCGCAGCGACGATGAAGGCACCGTCCTGTCCGCCTTCCTCGCACAGTTCTATGAGGACAAGCCGGTTCCGCGCCTGATCCTGTCGAACATCCGCCCGCTGGAGTTGGAACTGCTCGAAGAAGCCTTCTCTATGAAGGCCGAGCACAAGGTCGAGATCAGCCAGCCCAAGCGCGGCAATAAAAAGAGCCTGATCGACCACGCCCTGACCAACGCTCGCGAGGCACTGGGCCGCAAGCTGGCTGAGAACTCGGCGCAGTCGAAAATCCTCGACGAGGTCTGCGAGGCATTCGGACTTGAGAGCCGCCCCGAGCGGATCGAGATCTACGACAACGCCCATATTCAGGGCACCAATGCCGTGGGCGGCATGGTGGTGGCAGGGCCGGAAGGCTTCCGCAAGAACCAGTACCGCAAGTTCAACATTCGCGGCGAGGACCTTACCCCCGGCGATGACTACGGCATGATGCGCGAGGTGATGCGCCGCCGCTTTGGCCGTCTGGTGAAGGAAGAGGAAGCGGGCGAGGAGACCGAGCGCCCCGACCTGCTGCTGATCGACGGCGGCGCGGGTCAATTGGCCGAGGTTCTGGCCATGCTGGACGAATACGGCCTGTCGGACATCACCGCCGTCGGCGTGGCCAAGGGGCCTGACCGCGACGCGGGCAAGGAGCATTTCTTCACGCGGGGCAAGCCGCCCTTCATGCTGCCGCTCAAGTCCCCTGCCCTCTATTACATCCAGCGCCTGCGCGACGAGGCCCACCGCTTTGCCAATGGCGCGCACGCCAAGCGCCGCAGCATGGACATCAAGAAAAATCCGCTCGACGAGATCGACGGCGTCGGGCCGGGTCGCAAGAAGGCGCTGCTCCACGCCTTCGGCTCGGCCAAGGGCGTTTCACGCGCCTCCGTTGCGGATCTGGTGAAGGTGGATGGCGTCAGTCAGGCTCTGGCCGAGCGCATCCATGCCTTCTTCCATTGCTAAGAAAACGACGAAGGGCGGGTTGAAGTGCAGCGCGCACGGGTGCAAGGAACCGCTTCATGATTACCAAGCTCACCCAAGGTTACCGTCGCTTCCGTGAGGACCGCTGGCCCTCCAAGAGAGCTGAGTACGAGCAGCTGGCCGAGAAGGGCCAGAAGCCGCACACCCTCATCGTTGCCTGCTCAGACAGTCGTGCCGATCCCGCGCTGATTTTCGACACGGCACCCGGCGAACTTTTCGTCGTGCGCAACGTCGCCAACCTCGTCCCGCCGTATGAGCCGGATGGCAAGCTTCACGGCGTCTCGGCGGCGCTGGAGTTTGGCGTCAAGGTACTGGGCGTAAAGCAGATCGTGGTCATGGGCCACGCAGGCTGCGGCGGTGTGAACGCCATGATCAATGGCGCGCCGGACAGCTGCCGTGACTTCATCCTGCCGTGGGTTGAGCAAGGCGTGCCGACCGTCAAACGCGTGTGCGAGTCCTATCCTGCAGATCAGGTCGAGCGCGTGGCCGAAGAAGCCGTGGTCAAACTGTCGCTGGACAACCTGCGTACCTTCCCGTGGATTGCCGAGCGCGAGGCATCAGGCGAGCTCAAGCTGGTCGGTCTGCACTTCGGTATTGCCGACGGCGTACTGACGCGTGCCGGCGACGGCGAGCGTTTCGAGCCGCTGGCCTAAGGAATGAAAGCCGCTGGGTCGGGCTGTGAAAACGGCCCGGCCTCGCTTCTGCCCGCAAAGCGTGGCAAACCAAGCGGCTCATAGACGGAATATTCCATGGCGACTGCCCACAAGCCCAACCCGATCCCCAACATCCTGACCGGCATCCGTCTGGCTGCTGGCGTCGTGATGTTCCTGCTGCTCGCCGGTGCGACCAGCGGCTGGCCGTTCATCTCGACCATGCTCAGCCCCGATGACCAGTTCGCCATGTACCGCATCGGCTTCTGGATCTTCGTGATCGCGGCCTCGACGGACTGGATCGACGGCTATCTGGCCCGCAAATGGCACGCCGAAACCCGCTGGGGTGCCATCCTTGATCCCATCGCCGACAAGATCCTGGTCACCGGCGCTATCCTCGGCGTTCTGACGTCGGGTTCGGTGCAGCAGATCATCATTCCTTGCGGCCTGATCCTGTTCCGCGAGTTTGCCGTCTCGGCCCTGCGCGAAACCATGGCTGGCCGCATCACCCTGCCGGTGACCTTGGCGGCCAAGTGGAAGACGACCCTGCAAATGGTCGCTCTGGGTTGCCAACTGTTCGCCCGCAACTGGGATGGCTTCGGCCTGCCGTTCGACTATCTGCCGCACTTCCAACTGTTTTCGGACGTGCTGATCTGGCTGGCCGCTATCGCCACCATCTGGACGGGTTATCAGTATTTCTCGGCCGCCAAGAAGCAGATGCAGGACCTCTAAGGGTCACGCTTCCATGCTGAAATGATTAAGGCGCTGGTTTCAAACCAGCGCCTTTTCCATGACCACAAAGTATAGATCGTCCCGCTTGGCCTCGCCAAATCTGGGATCATGCAGCGGGAATGGCCGCGTCTCCGCCGTCAGCGCATAACCGCGCCGCTCATAGTAAGCGATCAACTCCGAGCGTTGGGCGATGACGGTCATCTCCATCACGTTTGCCCCGAAATGATCACGCGCCAGATCTTCGGCGGCAGCAATAAGTTGACGCCCCAGACCACCGGCCTGTCGCTGAGGATCAACGGTCAGCATCCCCAGATAGGCCCGACCTGCGCCCTTGCTTTCGACGCAGACGCATCCGGCCAGTTCACCTTCAACCGACCCCAGCAAGATTTGGCGAGTGGTATCGGCAATGATGGCGGCCAGCTCTTCCCTGTCGGTCCTTTGACCATCAAGAAGGTCGGACTCATGGGTCCAGCCAGCCTTGGCCGAGGCACCGCGATAGGCGCTCTCGACCAGACCGTGAAGGGTTGCGATGTCTGCCTCAAGGGCCGGACGGAAACGCAACTGGGACATGTTTATTGAACGCCTAGTTCTGCCAACAGATGGTTCAGACCGTACACGTCCTTCAGCGCCGTGGTGACGGCTTGGGTCGTCACGATCACGCTGCGGTTAGTGTTGCGGTCATAGCCGTAGGCATTGCGCTGGCTGAGTACGGTGGAATCGAAGTTCGCACCGATGATCTCGCCCTTGGCATTCAGAACCGGCGAGCCCGACGAGCCACCGATGGTGTCGGTCGAGACGGTCATGTTCATGACGGCGGTCGGATCGATACGATCCTTGGCCGCTTGCAGGCCCGGCGTCAGGACGAACGGCTCTGCACCCGTGGCGCGGTCCCACAGACCCTGAAAAGTAGTGAAGGCACCGAAACGCTGGCCCGGAACGTCCGAGCCTTCGATCTTGCCGTAGGTCAGGCGAAGCGTGCCCGTGGCGTCCGGATAGACGGCATCGCCATAGACAGCGAAGCGTGCCGCAGCCAGTTGCTCCGACGCCTTGTCCGTCGGGGCCTGCACGCGGTTTTCCCAGTCGCTGCGGATGGCGCGGGCGTCGGCGTCCACACGCAGGGCGTACTGGATCATCGGATCATCCGAAGCTTCGATGGCCGCAAGACCACCTTCCCACAGGGCGCGGCGCACCGCCGGATCGGCCAGTTTCGAGCCTTCGACCAAGCGGGCCGACAGAGCTTCGGGGCTCTCCTTACCCAGCAAGGCAGTCATGTAGGGGCTATCGACCGTCAGCCATTCGCGGGTCTTGGAGAGCCACCATTCCAGACGGATCTGTTCCAGCGCCGGATAGGTCGGCTTGTCGGCCAACAGACGGGTCTCGACGCCCGACAGACGGCTGTCTGAATACTCGGCCAGACGCTCGCCCGACGGCTTGGCCCGTTCTTGAGCACCACGAACCAAAGTGCGGGCATAACTGAACAGGTTGGAACCACCGGCGACCGAAGTGGTGCCCATGCCGGTGCCGCCTTCCAGCAGCGCCATGGGGGCATAAAGCTCACGCGCGACCGGCTGGACGGCTTCCAGTGCGGTCCACGGGTTCACAGGCTCGATAAAAATCTGAGATTGTCCTCTGCGGCGCTGCTCATTACGCAGTCCAGCTTGCATTTCAGACCATTGGCGCATGTAGCGTTGACGGAAATCCGCCTCGGCAGCAGCTTTGGTCGCCATGAAGGACGGATCGATCAGGGCCGACATACGGCCGCGTCCACGCTTATAGGTGTTCTCGATACCGACAATCGGGTCCATGGCGATGAAGGCCTGCTCGTCGCCCTCTTCCGAATAGCGGATCAGACGACCACGCAGTTCGGATGCGATCAACTGGTCCATCGGCAGGACCACGTCGCGGATGGTCATCAGCTGGGCTTGGGTCAACAGACGCTGGGTCGAGCCGGGGTTACCCGACAGGAAGATCGGCTCGCCTTCGGTTGGCTTGTCAGCGTTCCATTTGAAGTGGGTCGGGGTCGCCGCCGGCTTGCCGTCCTCGTAGACGCGGATGAAGGCCGCATCGATGGCAAAGCGCGGGAAGGAGAAGTTGTCGAGGTCACCGCCAAAGGTCGCCGCGCGGTCTTCCGGTGCCCATGCCAGACGCACGTCGTCGTATTTGCGGAACTTGTAGAGCTTGAACTGGCCGCCGCGATACAGGCTGACCACCTGACAGCGGACCTTGGGATCGTTGCCGCAGGCTTCGCTTTCGATGCGGGCGGCCTCGGCCTCCTTGGCGCGGGTGAAGGCTTGGCCATCCAGACCCTCGGCGGCCTTGTTGACGCGCTCGGTCACGTCCGAAATGTCGGTCAGGATCTCGGCCGTCGCCCCCGGGCATTTCAGCTCTTCCTCGCGTGAACGCGGCAGGAAGCCGGTTTCGGCATACTGGACCTGCGGGGTCGAGAGGTTGGCGACACAGGTGGCGACGCAGTGGTTGTTGGTCATGATCAGGCCCTCGCCCGAGATCAGACCGGCAGAGCATCCCCCGAACTTCACCGACGAAAGGCGCAGGCGGTCGATGAAGCCCTGATCGATGTTCGTGCCCAACTGCCGGTTGGCCTTGGCGATGGGGAAGTTGTCATAGGTCCACATGCCCTCTTCAGCCGCAGCCGGAGCGGCAGAAGCGGCGAATGCGAGAACAGCAGCAGAAGCAAAAAATGCGAGATGGCGCATAAGAGGGTCCCTCGTGAATTGCGCTGAAAAGACAGAAGGGGGCTGCCAATGGCAACCCCCTCCCGCAATCGTGACGCTAAGTCCCGTGATTAACGGCGTACGCCCAGTTCGCGCAGCAGGTGCGGCTGGTTGTAGACATTACGGAGGGACTCGGTGATCGCAGCGGTCGAAACCGTGACCGTGCGGTTCAGTTCACCGTCGTAACCGAACGAGCCACCCAGCGAGTGGATGTTGCCGTCGAAGGCCGCACCGATCACTTCACCCTTGGCATTGATGACCGGAGAACCGGAGTTGCCGCCGATGATGTCGTTGGTCGACACGAAGTCATAGACGACATTCTTGTTCACACGGTCGCGGGCCGCCATGAAGCGTTCCGAGGCGTTGTAAGGCTCTGCGCCGGTCTGGCGTTCATACAGGCCGCCGATGTGGGTGAACGGGGTGATGGTCTTGTCACCTTCAGTCCAGCCCTTCACCGAACCGTACGACAGACGAAGCGAGAAGGTCGCGTCCGGATACAGGTTGGTTCCGTAAACGGCGAAGCGGGCCTGTGCGATCTTTTCGGCCGCACGGGCCGACGGGGCCGAGACTTCAGCTTCGTACTGGGCGCGGATGGCTTGGGCAGCGTCATCGTTGTCCAGAACGAACTTCAGCAGGGCATCGTCCGAAGCGGCAATCTGCTCCGGCGTCATGTTCAGGGCTTCGGCGCGGAAGGCCGGATCGGCCAGACGGGTGCCTTCGACCAGACGGGTCGCCAGCGCCTCAGGGTTCTCGGCACCGATCAGAGCCTTCACCTGAGCGTTGTCTGCCGTCAGATATTCGCGGGTCTTGGTCAGCCAGAAGCTGAGGGCGATACGTTCGACGTCGTTCGAGATCGGCACCTCGGTCGACAGACGACGGCCCATGGCAGCGATGTCGGCATCCGAATAACCGGCGCGGCGCTGGTCAGCAGCCTTGGCACGTTCCTTCGAGGCACGAACGATCGAGCGGGCATAGGAATACAGCGACGAGCGTTGGCCCGCTGCGGCTTCCAGTTGGCGGTACGGCAGGTACAGGCGGCGCTGGGTGGCGACGACGGCGTCCATATCGGCCCACGGGTTACCGATGCGCTCGGCCAGTGCCGGATCGGCGGCGACGCGTTCACGCAGTTCGGTTTCCTCGGCGACCTTCTTACCGAAGAACGACGGATCGGTCAGAGCGCCGACCTGGCCGTAGAACACCTTGAAACTGTTCTCGAGGCCGAAGATCGGGTCCACGGTGACGCGGCGGGCTTCTTCGGACGTGGTCGAATACTCGGTCAGACGACCGCGCAGTTCCGAGGACTGGATCAGGGTGATCGGCAGTTGTTGATCGCGCAGTTGCGACAGCTGGGAAACGGTCAGCAGACGCTGGGTCGTGCCCGGATTGCCCGCAACGAAGACGGCCTCGCCTTCCTTCGGAGCGTCGGCATTCCACTTCAGGTGAACCGGCGAGGCGACCGGCTTGCCGTCCTCGTAGGCGCGCAGGAAGGCGGCATCGAGGGCATAGCGCGGGAAGTTGAAGTTGTCCGGATCACCGCCGAAGAAGGCGGCCTGGAACTCCGGTGCGAACACCAGACGCACGTCGTCGTACTTCTTGAACTTGTAGAGCTTGTACTGGCCGCCGCGATAGAAGCTGATCACCTGACAGGTGCGTTTGGTGTCGTCGCCGCAGGCCTCCTTCTGGATCTTTTCGATTTCAGCCGAGCGGGCGCGGACGAACTCGCCGCCGGTCAGGCCTTCACCGGCACCCAGCACACGATCGGTGACGTCAACGATCTCGGTCAGAACCTCTGCGGTCTGGCCCGGGCATTTGCGCTCTTCTTCGCGTGTGGCGGTCATCCAGCCGTTTTTGACGTAGTCGTTCTGGGCGGTCGACAGATCCTGTACGCACGACACCACGCAGTGGTGGTTGGTCAGGATCAGGCCTTCGCCCGAGACGAACGAGGCCGAGCAGCCCTGCAGGCGCACAGCCGACTCACGTACGCGATCCAGCCATGCCTGGTCGATACGGGTGCCGTAGGTCTGGTTTACGGTCTGGGTCGGGAAGTTGTCGAAGGTCCACATACCTTCTTCGGCGCGCGCGGTACCGGCCGGAACACTGGCCATGGCCATAGCCATGCCGATAACGGCCAGCGAGGCCGAGAACGTAACATTACGGCGAAGAGACATAGGGGGCTCCCTCTGGCGACAGCGGCCGGACCCAACGTCGGGTCGCGTGTCGATTTCACTCTAGGGTGGTGATCAACCACACCTTGTAGGCGGCTCCAAGCCCCTAATCCCGAGGAATGTCACACGAAAGCGCCCCCTTACCTCGATTTAACTTGGCCTAAACCCCTCATGCGGTCAGACAGAATTCATATTACCGAGGTCTGTCACCGTATGTCCCTTGCTCTGTCGACGCTGCTATTCGAGTGGCGCAGATACATGGCTGCCGTCATGGCACTGGCCCTTTCAGGGCTGCTGGTTTTGGCCATGACCGGCGTCTTTCTGGGCATCGGCAAGGGCTTTACCGCGCAGATCGAACGCTCGAGCGCCGATCTGATTGTCATGCAACCGGGGGCCAAGAGCCTGTTCGGCGGCCCGTCGGGCGTTCCGCGCCGCTTCATCCCGCAAGTGTACAACCATCCGGAGATCGAGGAGGTCCAACCCTTCGATATGGCGGGCGGCAGCTTCCAGTCGGTCAAGGACGTGGACCCGACCATGTCGCAGGCCGATCGCGCGCGTCAGGGGGCTCCGAAAATGAACTGGGTCTCGACCCAGATCATCGACACCACCCCCGATGCGGTCACCATTCCTATCGACTATTCGCAAGAACTGATCGATGCCCTGCGTCAGCCCTTTACGGTGGCGATGGACGAGACCACCATGCCCAAGCTGGGCGTGAAACTGGGGGACAAGGCGCTTTATAACGGCAAAACCGTGACGGTCGTCGGTGTTCTGCGCGGCTATCCCAGCATGATGCAGCCGACCATCGTCATGAGCCGCGACACCCTGCGCATGATGGGTCAGGCCGATACCGGCCCCAACGTCGGCCCGCTGATGGTCAAGCTCAAGGACCCTGCCCGCGCTTCCATCGTCGCTGCCCAGCTTAACGACATGGGCAAGGGCCAGTGGAAGGTGTGGACGCGCCAGCAACTGGCTGACGCCAATGCCACCGCCCTGTTCGAGGAAGGCATCCTCGTCATCATCGTGGCCGGTTGCGCGGTGCTTGGACTCATCATCGGTGTTGCCATCACTTGGCAGACCCTGCGCGGGGCCATCATGGCCAACATCAAGGAGTTCGCCTCGCTGCGCGCCCTTGGCGTCGGCATGGGCAGTCTGCGCCGGATCGTGATCGAGCTGAGCTTCTGGGTCGGCATTGTCGGCGTGGGCGCGGCCATCTTCCTGACGTGGGGGCTCTCGGTTCTGGCGCGTATGGGCGCGGTCCTGATCGTTCTGCACCCCGTTTTGCTGATTATCGTCGGTGCCTTCCTGATCGGTATCGCCATGCTCTCCGGCATTCTGTCGATGGGCATTCTCAAGAAGAGCCAACCGGCGGACCTGTTGCGATGATTACGAAATCTCACGGAAAACACGGCGACGCCGCCATCGAAGCCAAGGGCATCGTCAAGCGCTACAAGTCCGGTCGCGGGATGATCGAAGTGCTCAAGCACGTCGACATCGACGCCAAGCATGGCGACCTGACCATGATCATGGGCCCGTCCGGCTCGGGCAAGTCGACGCTGATCGCGGCTCTTTCGGGTCTGTTGCGTCCCGACGAAGGTTCGGTCGCGGCGCTGGATCGCCCGAACCTGTGGAAGCTGTCGGGCGGCCAGATCGACAAATTCCGCCTCGACCACTGCGGCTTCATCTTCCAGGGCTTCAACCTGTTCCCGTCGCTGACGGCGCTGCAGCAGGTGACGACGGTTCTGAAGTACCAAGGCCTGTCGCCCGATGCCGCCAAGGCCCGCGCCAAGCTGGCGCTGGAAGAAGTGGGTCTGGGCCATCGCCTAACCCTGCGTCCCGCAGCCCTGTCGGGCGGCGAGAAACAGCGCGTGGCAATTGCCCGCGCCCTCGCCAAAGACCCGCAAATCCTGTTCGCGGACGAGCCAACCTCGGCGCTGGACGGCGAGAACGGCCAGATCGTTATCCGCCTGCTACGCCGCGCCGCGACCGAGCACGGGGCCGCCGTTATCTGCGTGACGCACGACCCGCGTCTGGAAGCGTGGGCTGACCGCGTCATTCACATCGAAGACGGGGTCATCATCGACGACCAGCGTCGCACACCCAATCCCGACGCCGCCCTGGCTTCGCACTGACCTTCTTTCTGGAACGAACCATAATGCCCGCTTTTTTGAAGAATAAATGGCTCTGGATCGGCCTGATCCTTCTTGTCATCGTCGTGCTCGGCTTCGTGGTCGTCAGCGGCCAGAAGGCCAAGAAGGCTGAACAGGCCAAACAGGCCGCCGTGAAGGTCGAAAGCCCCTACGCCGCAATCGCCAACGGCAAGATCGACGTGGAAGGCGGCATCATCCAGATCGCTGCCCGTCGTGGCGGCGTGGTTCGCGAAGTCTATGTGCAGGAAGGCGACATGGTCACGACCGGCCAGATTCTGGCCCGTCAGGAAGACGACGAGCCGCGTCTGTCGCTGCAAACCGCCAACGCCGATCTGGCCAGCGCCCAGAGCCAGCTTCGCCAGCTTCAGGTCGACATCAATGCAGCCGAGCGCGAGTTCGCCCGCATGGAACAACTGGCTGCAACCAACTTTGTGGCCGCCCAGCGTCTGGATCAGGCGCGCGATACGGTTGCCACCGCCCGTGCCCGCTACGCCTCCCAACAGGCGGTGGTGGAAACCACCCGCGCCCGCCGCGATCAAGCCGCCTATAACGTCGAGCTGACGGTCATCCGTTCGCCTGCCAATGGCCGCATCGTGCGCCGCTATGCCAACCCGGGTGCCGGTGCCTCGACCCTGAACGTATCGAACATGTTCGATCTGGAGCCGGAAGCCCCGCGCATCGCCCGCGCCGAAATCGTCGAGGCCGACATTCCGAACGTCACCACTGACCAGCAGGTCGAAGTGACGCCGGAAACCGACCCGTCCAAGGTCTATGTCGGCAAGGTGCTTCGTCGTGCGGCTGTATTCGGTGCCCGCAAGCTGGCGTCCGATGACCCGTCGCAACGTACCGACGAGCGCGTGGTCGAGGTGGTCGTGGATGTCGGCGACGCCCCGCTGCTGATCGGCCAGCGCGTACTGGTCAAATTCATGAAGCCCGGCGAAACCGCCGGTGCCAAGCGCGAAGCGGCAACAGGCGTACCCGCCACCCGTTCGATGCAGCCCGCAACCCGCCGCTAGGCTACGGTGTGAAAAGCAAAAGGCCCGCCAGTCCGGCGGGCCTTTTTTATGGTCTCACTGACCCGAAAACTCGCCAGGTCGTTTCTCCAGAACGGCCGTGACGCCCTCGATGTGGTCATCGGTCAGATGGGCCAGCGCCTGCATGGCGGCGCTCATTTCCAGTACCTGATCGAAATTGGCATCGCGCCCCTGACGCAGCAGGGTCTTGCCCATGCGCAGAGCCTGCGGCGGTTGGGCCGCAATCTGGCGGGCTGTGGTCATCGCCCCATCCATCAGGGTGTCGTGCGGCACCACGCGGTTGACCAGCCCCCATTGATCGGCCGTGGCCGCGTCGATGCTGCGCGCAGTGAACAACAGTTCGGCGGCGCGGTTGTAGCCGACATTGCGCGGCAGCAGCCACGAGCCGCCATCGCCCGGGATGATGCCCAGCTTCATGAATGGAATGCCGAAACTGGCCCTGTCCGAAGCGATACGGATATCGCCCAGACCGGCGATGTCGCAGCCCAGCCCCATGGCCGGACCGTTCACAGCCGTGATCAACGGCACTTCCAGCCCATACAACGAGCGGACAATGCGGTGGACCACGCGGCGATAGCGCTCGCGGATTTCGGCACCGCTTCCTGCAAACAGGTCGCGGCGCTCCTTCATAGCCTTGAGATCGCCGCCCGCCGAGAATGCGCGCCCTTCGCCGGTAAGCACGACACAGCGCACAGAAGGGTCCGCATTAACCCTCTCACACAGGTTGGCGACTTCGTCTCCATCAGTCAGGTCCGGAAGGGCGTTCAGTCGCTCGGGGCGGACGAAGGTCCAGATAACGATCCCGCCTTCACGCTTTTCCTCGATAAGGGCCACGCCACAACTCTCCTGCAAAAACATCCGAAACGCGGGTTTGTGTCAGGACGCGGCCCAGAGCAAGTGCGACACAGCCCTGAAATGACAAAACCCCGGCCTGACGACCGGGGTTCAAACGTTGGATCAACGGTCTCGCGACTACGCGCGCGCCTTATTGATCCTAATGGGCACAAAATTCGACGGGTGGCTGATCACGCGATCACCGGCACCGTTGACGTGCTTGGTGTTTACAAACATGCCGCCAAACAATGCAAAAGACATCATGGCGTGTTGGAGTTTACGGTTTTTATCGTTCATTTTGAGCGCCTTCCTTTCGTTGAACGAGAAAGAAAGACACGCTTGCTTTTTGGGACTCTCACCCTGTGAAGTCAGTTCGTGTCAATGCAGCCTATATATACCCACGGTTGTGAAAGTCAACACAAATTAGTCTGGACTCGGATCATATGTCGCCACACTGTCATAAAAGCGGTTCAAAATGACCGAGGGTTCGACACCACCGCGCTCGGCTCCTCCACGCGCCGTCTCCACGCCTTGCGTGATGGTGTGCGCTGTTGACGGCGCTTCCGGCCTTTGCCTGGGGTGTTACCGAACCCTCAAGGAAATCGCCGAATGGAGCCGCCTGCCGGAAGAGGAGCGGGTGCGACTGATGGCCGAACTGCCTTCCCGGGCCGAAAGGATCGATCCGGCGTTGCGCTGAGAACGGCGGTCCGGCATCAACCTTTTGTTCGCCACGTCGGTTCACAACATGGGAACCCCCAACTGTCAGGATCACCAACATGATCCGCTTCGACTCGCGTTCACTGGTTGTATTTCTGGCCGCCGCCATCACCTCGCTGGGGTGTGTCGGTGCCCTGCGCATGGCCTATAGTGCCGAGCAGGAAAACAGCCCTGTCCTCATCGTTCCGCTGTCGCAGAGTTCGGCTACGCCTATGGCAGCGCCGGCGATCCTGCGGGCCGCGGACGGTCACTACTGGGCCGACGCCTCGATCGAGGGGCGTCAGATGCGCATGTTGGTGGATACCGGTGCCAGTCTCGTGACCCTCAGCCGTCGCGATGCCCGACGTCTCGGCGTCATTCCGCACGAAAGCGAGTTCTCGCAAACCCTGACGACTGCCGCAGGTCCGGTGCAGGCCGCCCCCATCGTGCTGCGCCGTATCTCGATTGCGGGCGTGCAGATGAAGGACGTCGATGCAGTGGTTATCGACCGCGATCTCCCTGCCCCGCTGCTGGGCATGAGCTTCCTTGGCCGCCTGTCCGCCTTCGAGGCGCGGCCCGACGGGATTGTCCTGAAAGGCTGATCAGCGAGGACCGAACGGGACGACCTTGTTTTCGCGGTCGTGACCGATGTCGGCGCTTCCCAGATATTCGATCCCTGCCCGTGCGCACCAGTGGCGGGCAATCTCTTCGGCGGTCATACCGAAGTCAGGATCATTCTCGGTCACGTCCGAAACGCGGCCCATGCGGATACCGGCACATTTGCGGATCGAGGCCTGCCCAGTCAGGTGGAACATCATGCGGTCGACGCGGTACATGGCCTCGGAAACTTCTTCCAGCATGATGACATGGCCGCTCAAACCCGGCTCGACATCCGTGCCCACCAGCTGATCCAGAATGGTCAGATTAAAAGCCACAGCGGGACGGCGGTCTTCGAGCAAACTGGGCTCCAGCGAGGCCGCGTCGCCGTTACGCAGCCAGTTCACCGCACGCAGACCGGTGAGGTCATTGCGCGAGCCGTCCGCCGCCATCGGACCATGCGCAACCGTGCCTATGCCTGCCTTGTAGAGCGCAGCCAGCAAGGTGCCGACGTCGGAATAGCCAAGGTAACGTTTCTTGCGGGCGTGCTCGTTCAGATGCGGGATCACCGCCTCTGCGATACGGCACGAGCCATAGCCGCCGCGCGCAAACCAGATCGCATCCAGGGTCGGGTCATTGGCATATTCTATCAGAGCCTGCGCCCGCGTCGCGTCATCGCCACCGAAATGCCCGTGCATCTCATACAATGACGGATGCATCACCAGTTCGACCTCGCCAGCCGGCCACATCCGCTGTGCCCATTCGGTGATCGCCTGCCCCCGCTCGGGCGCGAGACGGGAGCTGGTGTTGACCACCCCGATACGGAAAGTTTCGCTATGCATAGGTCAGGGCTGGTCTCAGGCGACTGAAGTGCTAGTCAGGCAGGAAGACATTCCTCGTATTCGTGCATCAAAATCAAGCCGATGAACAAAGACTATTATTTCTGTGGCATCGGCGGCTCGGGCATGATGCCGCTGGCTCTCATCGTTCAGTCGCAGGGCAACCGCATCAGCGGCTCTGACCGCGCACTCGATCAGGGTCGTACGCCCGAGAAGTTCGACTGGCTGCGGGCGCACGGCGTGGGCCTGTTTGCGCAGGACGGCTCGGGCGTTACTTCGCCGGACCAGACCGTGATTGCATCCGGTGCTATCGAGGACACTGTACCCGATATCGCCGCCGCCAAACGCGTCGGCGCGACCATCCTGACCCGCCCGCAGTTCCTCAGCCAGCTGTTCAATGCCAGCTCCGTCTCGGTCGGCGTTGCGGGCACCAGCGGCAAGTCCACCATCACCGGCATGGTCGCATGGATCATGCACCATGCGGGCCGCAAGCCGACCGTGGTGAATGGTGCCGTGATGAAGAACTTCGTCACCGAAGACCAACCCTTCGCCTCGGCACTGGTTGGCGGAGCGGACAACTTTGTCGCCGAAGTGGACGAGTCCGACGGATCGATCGCCCGCTACAACCCGACCGTGGCGGTGGTGTCCAACATCTCGCTGGACCACAAATCCATGGAAGAATTGCGCGATCTGTTCGGTGGCTTCGTAGGCCGTGCGCAGACCGCTGTGCTGAACCTCGACAACACCGAGACGGCGGCGCTGGCCCAGCAACTTCAGGCCAACGGCACCTCGCACGTCCTCACCTTTGCACTGGGTGAGGGAGACGCCAACATCGCCGCGCGCGCCATCCTGCCCCTGGCGGACGGTATCCAATTTGAACTGATCACGCCGGAAAATACCCGCACCGTGCGCCTGAAGGTTCCCGGCGCGCACAATGTGGCCAACGCTATCGCAGCCATCGGCGCGGTTACGGCTCTGGGCGTTTCGGTGGCGGATGCGGCCACCGCGCTGGAAAGCTTTGAAGGTATTCGCCGCCGTTTGGAAACGGTCGGCACATCGGCTTCGGGCATTACAGTCATCGACGATTTCGCCCACAACCCCGACAAGATTTCCGCCACCCTCAAAACCCTGCACGCCTTTGACGGCCGCCTGTTGGTGATGTTCCAGCCGCACGGCTTTGGCCCGCTGAAGCTGATGAAGCAGGAGTTCATCGACACCTTCGCGACGCTTCTGAAGCCCGACGATATCCTGATGATGCCCGAGCCGGTCTATTACGGCGGCACGACCGACCGCTCGGTGAGCTCCCAGCACATCGCCGAGGGTATCCGCAGCGCGGGTCGCCGCGCCGAAGCCCTGCCCGACCGGGACCAGTGCGCAGATTTAATCGTACGCGAGGCCAAGGCTGGTGACCGTATTTTAGTGATGGGTGCCCGTGACGACACCTTGTCGCACTACGCCGCGGAAATCCTGTCCCGCCTGTAGTTTCGGCGATTCCTTCGTGGAGCATTTCCCACGCTGGAGAATTTACTATTGCAAATCGTTCGCAGCTTGTGGCAAGGCCAAGGGGTGAACGAGAATGCTGATATCGTAGAGCCCGCAAAGGCCCGCCCGACGGCGGCTCCCAATGCGCGTCGTGCCTTCTGGCTCAAGCAACTGCACAGCTGGCACTGGATTTCGGCTGCGGTCAGCATGGTCGGTATGCTGCTGTTCGCGATCACCGGCATCACGCTCAACCACGCGGCGCAAATCCCTGCGAAGCCCGTGGTCAAGGAGACGACGGCAGAGATGCCGGCCCCGCTGGTCGAACGCCTCGCCGCCTTTCCCGACGAAACCACTGACCCTGCTCCCGATGTGATGGTCCGCTGGGCCAAGGACGCCTTTGACGTCAACATCGCGGGCAAGCCGACAGAAACCACCGCCGAGGAAATCTATGTGGCCCTGCCCATGCCGGGTGGCGACGCATGGATGACGCTGGACCGGACCACCGGCGAAGCCGTCTATGAAAAGACGACGCGCGGTGCTGTCGCCTATCTGAACGATCTCCACAAAGGCCGTAACAGCGGCGTCGTCTGGTACTGGTTCATCGACATTTTCGCCGTGGCCTGCGTGATCTTTACGCTCACCGGTCTGGCGTTGGTCTGGCTGCATGCCCGAAGCCGACCGTCCTCGTGGCCATTGGTGGGCCTTGGCCTGCTGATCCCCGTCATCATCGCCCTGTTGTTCATTCACTGACGAGTATTCCCCATGCGCAAGCTTCCCCTCGTCCTGACCACCGCTGCAATGACTGCCGCCGCGGCACCGGCCATGGCCAATAATCTGACTGTCTCGGTCGAACTGCCGCGCATCGCCAGCGCCTCCTATCACCGCCCTTACGTCGCGGTTTGGATCGAGAATCCCGACCAGACGATGAACCGCTCGCTCGCCGTCTGGTACCAGCAGACCCGCAACGCCGAGGGTGACGGTAAGGACTGGCTGAAGGACATGCGCACCTGGTGGCGCAAGGGTGGCCGCGCCATGAGCCTGCCCGCGGACGGCGTATCGGGCCCGACCAAGGCTCCGGGCCGTCACACTGTCAGTGTTTCGGCCTCGCGTCTGCGTAATCTGCCTGCCGGCAACTACACCATCGTCGTCGAAGCCGCCCGCGAACTGGGTGGCCGCGAAGTTGTACGCGTTCCTTTCCGCTGGGGCGGCCCGACCACGGCCAATGCTTCCGGCTCTTCCGAACTGGGCGCCGTTCGCGTCGCCGTGACCCGCTAAGGATCTGATGATGAAAAAGACCCTCGCACTGCTGGCCCTGACCGCCGCACTCGCCGCCCCGATGGCGGCTCAGGCGCACCGCGCATGGATCGCCCCGACTTCGACGGTTCTGTCGGGCAATGACGCATGGGTCGGCTTCGACGCCGGCATGTCCAACGTCGTGTTCCAGCCGGACCACGCAGCCATGCGTTTCTCGGACCTGCAGATCATCGCGCCGGATGGCTCCAAGCTGGAAGCCAAGAACTCTGCGACGGGCCGCTACCGTTCGATGTTCGACATCGAGCTGAAGCAGGAAGGCACTTATCGCGTCGCCAACGTCGCGCAGGGCTTCATGGCCATGTACGAGCAAGGCGGCGAGCGTAAGCGCTTCCGCGGCAGCGAAGCGGACTTCGCAACCGCCATTCCGGCCGATGCCACCAATGTTCAGGCTTCGCGCACCTTTACCCGCACCGAAACCTTCGTGACGCTGGGCAACCCGAACGAGACCGCTCTGGCCCCGACCGGCCAAGGTCTGGAACTGGTCCCCGTATCGCACCCGAACGACGCGGCCGAAGGCGAAGCCTCGACCTTCAAACTGCTGCTGAACGGTCAGCCTGCTGCCAATGTCGACGTAACCATCGCCCGTGAAGGTCAGCGTTACCGCACGGCAACCGAAGAAGTCGCCACCAAGACCGCCGCTGACGGCACCTTCTCGGTGACGTGGGCCGCTTCGGGTCTGCACTGGATTGGTGCCTCGGTCCGCACGGACGGTGCAAACGGCCAACCGGGCACCAACGCCTCGTACAACGGCACGATCGAAGTCCTTCCGTAAGCATGAAGCGCTCCAGTTCCTCCCCTGCCCCGATTGTCATCGGCGATCCGGTCGCCAACGACTTTGGCGAAAACCGCGTGCTGATCCCGGCCGTGGCAGGGGGACCGGAGCGCCCGCCCAGTGATCTGGTCTGGTCGCTGGACGGCACCAGCATGGGAACCACCTGGCAGGTGCGGTTTGTACCGCCGCCGGGTGGTGACCTGCAGACCTTCCGCACGGCCATCGAGGACGAATTGGCGCAGATCATTGCCCTGTTCAGTCCGTGGGTCGCCGACAGCGAAATCTCCCGCTTCAACCGCGCCGCAGAAGGCTTTGTGCCGCTTTCCGACGACTTCTGGGAACTGCTGATCGCCTCTCTGGAGTTGGCGGACGACGTGAACGGCGCTGTTGATCCGACGCTCGGGGCGCTGGTGGATTTGTGGGGCTTTGGCCCGCCCGGCCCGCGCCCAGCCCTACTGCCAATCCCGTCGCAAAACGACATCGAGGCAGCACGCTCGGTCTGCGGCTGGAACAGGCTGCGTCTCAACCGCGAACAACAGGCGGCGCTGCAAATCGGGGGAATGAAACTCGACTTCTCCGGCATCGCCAAAGGCCATGCCGTAGACCGCGTATCGGATCGTCTGACTGCGCTGGGTGCAACCTCGCATCTGGTCGAGATCGGCGGCGAGTTGAAAGGCGTCGGCGTAAAACCCGATGCCCAGCCTTGGTGGGTCGAGATTGAAGCGGCCGAAGGCTCTCCAGCACCGCGCACCGTGGCGGCCCTTTATAATCTGGCTGTTGCGACCTCGGGCGACTGGCGCCGCACCTTCAGTCACAACGGAACGGCCTATAGCCATACCGTCGACGGCTCGACGGGCCGCCCCGTTTCCAATCAGCTTGCGCAGGTGACGGTCTTTGACGCGCTGGCCATGCGTGCTGACGCCTTTGCCACGGCACTGACTGTCCTGGGTCCGGTCGATGGATTGGGCTTTGCCCAAGCAATGGGTCTGGCGGCCCACCTTGTAGAGCGTACCGAGCGCGGACTGGTCGAGCACTACACGCCCGCCTATGCCGCCATGATGGAGGAAGAGGCTTAAAGCCCTTCGATATCGTCCGTGACCCATAGCCCCCTGCACTGGATCTGTGCCGCTATCTGTGTCGGCCTCTGGCTGGCTCTCGTTGGCTGGACCATTGTGATGGTCAGGCGGGAACAGGCCGCTGTAACGGCTCGTGCGGCAGCCTTGGGTCAAACGGCAACCGACACCGTTCTGATCGCCTACGCCAGCCAGACCGGCACGGCCGAGGAACTGGCATGGCAGAGCGCGCAGGCCCTCTCCGATGCCGGCACCGCGGCACGGCCGGTTCCCCTGTCAGAACTGGATGACGTTGCACTAAAGTCCGCCCGGAAGGTCTTGTTCATCGCATCCACGACCGGTGAAGGTGATGCCCCTGACAATGGCTCAGGCTTCCTGCGTCGCCAGATGACGCACAGCGCCGCCCTGCCAAACCTGCGCTTTGCTGTGCTGGCGCTGGGCGACAAATCCTATGATCGCTATTGTGCCTTTGGCCGCCAGATCGACGCATGGGCGAGCGATAGCGGTGCCAAACCCCTCTTCCCCCGCATCGAGGTTGATAACAACGACCCTGCCGCACTGACCCTTTGGCAGCAGCAACTGGCGGAAATGGCAGGGACCGAGAACCTCTACGCATGGGTACCCGCCGCCTATGATCGGTGGCAGTTGGTTCGCAAGGTGCACCTGAACCCCGGCAGTCCCGGCGGCGAGGCGTGGCATCTGGTTTTCCAGCCCGTCGGCCACTCGCCCAAATGGGAAGCCGGTGACATCGCCGAGTTCGCCCTGCCTTCAGATGCTGTAGGCGAGCGCGTGACGCGCGAATATTCCCTCGCCTCGGTCCCTGCCGATAACGGGGCCGAGTTCTGTGTGCGCCTGATGACCGCGCCGGATGGAAGCTATGGTCTGGGGTCAGGCTGGCTGATCCGCGACCTTGCTCAAGGCGATGTCGTCGACATGCGCATTCGCCCGAACCGCAGCTTCCGGCCTGCTCCGTCCGCAGCCCCGATTATCCTGATTGGTAACGGCACCGGCATCGCGGGCCTGCGCGCCCACCTGAAAGTCGAACGCAAAGGTCAGGCTTGGTTGCTGTTCGGCGAGCGCACCCGTGCCCATGACGACTTCTTCGGCGAGGAACTGAAGGCCATGCAGGCCGCAGGCATACTGGCCCGCATGGATCAGGCATGGTCACGCGACGAAGGCGATGGCCGCTATGTCCAGCACCTGATCTCAGAGAACGCCCGCGACATCGAGCGCTGGATTGATCGCGGGGCCTATATCTTTGTCTGCGGCAGCCTGGAGGGCATGTCCAAGGGCGTTCACGCCGCGCTGGAAACCGTGCTGGGCGAGGAGCGACTGCAGGGCCTAACCGACGCCGGACGCTATCGCCGCGACGTCTATTAAACCTCGGACCAGCGCCGCAACAGGTTGTGATAGACGCCGGTCAGTTCGATGACGGCCTGATCTTTCGGCCCGCGTTCAATGTTCAAGCGCTGAATGGCCACGTCCATCCGGAACAGGCTTTCGCGGTCTGCATCGTCGCGGATCAGGCTCTGTAGCCAGAAAAAGCTGGAGACCCGTGCCCCGCGCGTCACAGGCGTAACTCGGTGCAGGCTCTTGGACGGATAGAGCACCATATCGCCCGCCGGCAGTTTGACGCTCTGTTCGCCGTACATCTCCTCGATAATCAGTTCGCCACCGTCATAGTCTTCAGGCTCGGACAGGAAGAGGGTCGCCGAAAGGTCGCTGCGGATGCGCACATTGCCGCGCTGGCGGATGGCGCTGTCGACGTGGGTGCCAAAGTTTCCGCCGCCCTCATAGCGGTTGAACAGGGGCGGAAAGACCGTGTGCGGAAGCGCCGCCGACATAAACATCGGGTTGGCATAGAGGGCTTGGGTGATAATGCCCTGTACCTCGCGCGCCTCGGCGCTGTCTTCGGGAAGCTGATGGTTCTGCTTGGCTGTGGCAGACTGGTGACCCGAGGTCATATTGCCGTCCGCCCACGGACCGCGATCCAGCACAGCGCGAAGGGCCTTCACCTCGTCTTTGGAAAAGACGGCAGGGATATGCAGCAGCATGGCGAAACTCACTTCCTCAAGGCAATGACCCTGCCATCCATTGGATGACAGGGCCACTGTTCAGGTCATTGGTGGATATCAGTAGCGCAGGTTCAGCGTCAGCATGGCCGAGCGGCCCGGTGCCACGTCGGCATGGTGCACACCGTTCGTGCGCATGATGTAGCGCTCGTCGCCGACATTCTTCACATTCAGGGTCAGCGAGGCCGTGTCGTTGATGTCGTAAGTGCCCATCAGATCGACGCGGGTATATTCCGGCGCATAGACGCGATTGGTCCCGCCGCCCGCACCGTTCTGGTTACCGCCCCACGACTTCGACACATAGTAGACGCCGCCGCCAACCGTCAGCTTGGGCAGCAGGCGGTAGGTGGTGAACAGGCTGACCGAATGTTCCGGCGTGTTGGCCAGTTGCTCGCCGATGACAGTGCTGTTGTAGGCCCCCTTCACCAGTTCGGAATCCTGCCAGGTGTAGCCGCCGAAGACCTGCCACTTGTCGGTGATGTTGCCCGACGCCGATAGCTCGACGCCCTTGACCTCGACCTCGCCGGCTTGCTCGTAGATGTTCGGAGCGACGAGGATTTGCGCGTTCTCGCGCGTCAGTTGGAAGGCCGCGACACCGAGCGCAAGCCGGTCGTCGAACAGGGTGGCTTTGGCACCGATCTCGAAGCTCTCAGTATCTTCCGGCTCCAACAGCGTGCCGGCCAGATTGCCCGAGCCGACGCCCGTGGTGTTCTGGTCACCGGCAGAGATGGTCGGCGGGGTCGAAGACGTGGCCCACGACGCATAGACGCTGGAGTTCTGCGTCGGCTTATAGACGACGCCGACCTGATAGTTGGTGAAGGACCAGTCGCCACCGTTCACGGTATAAACCGGAGCTGTCAGGGTGCCCGACGCGTCCACCCCGTCGACCGAATAATCGTCATAGCGGACGCCAAGGTTCAGGATCAGCTTTTCGCCGATGTTGATGGAGTCGAACGCATAGACCGCCAGCGTATCGGTCGAATTGCGCGAGACGAGGCTGCGCTCGATCGTCCCTTGCCAGCTATCCGACGTGTTGGGTGCATAGAGCGGCGTGCAGTCATACCCCGTCAACGGCGCGGGGCAGGCCGAGCCGCCGGTGGTGGTGATCGCGTAGGAGGCGTTGCGGTTCTTCTCTCGCGACAGCTCCAGCCCTGCATTGAAGGTGTGCGTGATATTGCCGTGCTCGAACGAGCCCGTGAGGTCGGTGACGTTGGCGACGGTGCCGGTCGGGTTCCAGCGCGACTTGGTACCGCGCTTCATCCACCACACGCCACCGACATTGGCCACGCCGCCATTGGTGACATTGCCGCCATCGCCCGGATTGGTGACGACGTAGTCGTTCAGCGTTTCCGAATAGCGGGTGACATTGCGGATGCGCAGGTTGTCACTGAAATCATGCTGGAAGATGGCGGTGAAGGTATCGACCTTGTTTTCCAGATAGTCGCGGTCCTTGACCCCGTAGAAGGCATCGCGCGGGACATTCAGCACGCCGCTCTCGTCATCGCGCACGCCCGTCTTGGTGAACAGCGGCAGGCCGTAATCCGGCATCTGGTTCGAGGTCAGATGATAATAGCCGACGGTGAAGGTGGTGTCGGTCCCCAAACCCGCAGCAAAAGCGGCCGAGAGGCCCCACTTGTCGTAATCGACGCTGTCACGTCCGGCGACATCGCCCTGTGCGCCCATAATGTTCAGGCGAAGGGCGGCGTTGTCGCTGATCCTATAGTTGGTGTCGATGGTGCCGCGCAGATAGGCGTCGGTTCCGGCTCCCAGCGAAACGTGGGTGAAGTTGTTTAGACGGGGCTGTTTGGTGGCCAGATTGATGCTGCCACCGCCAGAGCCACGACCCGAGTAAACAGCGTCCGGCCCCTTAACGACTTCGACCTGTTCCAGATTGAAGACTTCGCGCTGCTGACCCCCACTGTCGCGCAGGCCGTCGACGAAGATATTGTTGCCCGACGCCTGACCGCGGATGATCGGGCGATCGGCCAGAGGCTGGCCGCCCTCGCCTGCGCCCAGCGTAATGCCCGGCGAGTTGGCAAGGACATCCTGAAGCGACATGGCTCCGGTCTGCTCGATGACCTGCTGCGGGATCACGGTCACAGCGCGCGGGGTATCCACCAGCGGCGCGACAAACTCCGGACCGGTCGGCTCGCGGCGGACCTTACGACCATGCACGTCGATGGTGCCGAGATTGGTAGCATCCTGACTGACCTCGGCAACGACAACGCCCTCGTTGGCTTCGGCCAGTACGGGGGTCGAACCCAGAATACCGGCTGCGCCTCCGGCCATAAACAAAGCCTTGATTGCGAGAGCGCGGGAGTCGGTCATCGGGGGTCGCCTTTGAGTAACAATGAGAGGCGCTCGCAATAGCACAGCGACATTCTGCCGCAAGTAAATTGATAACAGTTCTCATTAGCGCATCCATTTTTTCTTTAGTACCGCCCGACAAAGGCGGGGTTGACTGTTCCACTGTTACAGCATAGTGAAACGCGCGACATGACAGACACCCTTGCCAATCCTCCGAAAGACGCCGCCCGCGAGGCGCTGCTGGACGCGCTTTTGTCCATGCAGTCGCGCGAGGAGATGGCCGCCTTGCTGGCCGACCTTTGCACCCCTGCGGAACTTCGCGCCTTTACCGAGCGCCTGCAGGTCGCGCGTCTGTTGGATGCGGGGGGCAAGTCATATCGCGAGATCGCTGCAGAGGCGGGGGCCAGCCCCACCACCGTGGTCCGCGTCGCCCGCTATCTGAAGGACATGCCGCATCAGGGCTATCGCATCGCCCTGGACCGCATCGCCTCCGCTGACTGAATTCTGACCCGAGAAAGTAATCCCATGAGCACCGCACAAGGTCGGCTCCGTATCGCCATTCAGAAATCCGGCCGTCTGGCCGACCGCTCGCTGGACCTGATCCGCGACGCCGGCCTGAAATGGGTGAAGGGTCATAACGAACTGCTGTATCGCGTCGAAAACTATCCCATCGATCTGATCCGCGTGCGCGACGACGACATCCCCACCTTCGTGGCCGATGGCGTTTGCGATCTCGGCATCGTCGGCGAGAACGTTCTGGAGGAAGGCCGAAACGGTGGCCCGAACGCCGAGATCGTCATGCCGCTGGGCTTTGGCCGTTGCACGCTGAAGCTGGCCACCCTGCCGGGTGACTGGAATGGCGCCAAGGATCTGGAAGGTCAGCGCGTCGCCACCTCCTATCCCAACATCCTGAAACGTTATCTGGAAGCCGAAGGCGTCAAGGCCGAGGTCGTGCTGATGCGCGGCGCAGTGGAAGTGGCCCCGCGCATGAAGCTGGCCGCCGCCATCTGCGATCTGGTTTCCACCGGCGCAACACTGGAGGCCAACGGCCTTGTCGCCCGCGACACGGTGTTTGAATCCCAGGCCGTCCTGATCAAATCGCCCAAGGCTCCGGAGCCGGAACTGGCCGACCTGTTGGACAGCGTGATGGAGCGCATGTCGGGCGTGATCGCCTCGTCAGGTGCGAAATATGTGATGATGAACGCCCCGCGCGCGGCGCTGGACGAGATCATCGCCATCCTGCCGGGTGCCGGTTCGCCGACCATCATGCCGCTGGCCGGTCGTGATGATGCGGTTGCTGTGCACGCCGTGTGTCAGGAAGCTGTATTCTGGGAGACGCTCGAGAAGCTGAAGGCCGTTGGTGCCTCGGCCATCCTCGTCCTGCCCATCGAGAAGATGATGTGATGAAGACGTTCGACTGGTCCCAACTGGACGAAGCCCAAAAGCGCGAGGCTCTGGCCCGTCCCGCCCACCGCGCGGCGGCAGACGTCACCGGCGTGGTGCGCGAGATCATGCAGGACGTGGCGCTGCGTGGCGGTGCTGCGGTCAATGACTGGTGCATCAAGCTGGACGGTGCCCCGCCGCGCCGTATCGCGATCAATAACGAGACGCTGAACGCGGCTCGCGATCAACTGGCCCCTGCCGACACCCGCGCCATACGCATGGCCGCCGAAAATATCCGCGTCTTCCATCAGGCCACCAAGCCCGAGGACAGCGCCCTGATCGAGACAACGGCAGGTGTGCGCTCCAAGCTGGCATGGCGCGCCATTGGCGCTGCGGGCATCTATGTGCCCGGCGGCACGGCACCTCTGTTTTCGTCGCTATTGATGCAGGCTATTCCGGCGCAGGTCGCAGGCGTTAAAACCCGCGTCGTCGTCACCCCGCCGTCCAAGGATGGCTCGGTCCACCCTGCGATGATTATCGCCGCCGCCGAGGCTGGCCTAGATGCCATCTGGGCCATCGGCGGTGCTCAAGCCATCGCCGCCCTGACCTTTGGCGTCGAGTTGGAAGACGGCATCATTCCGCGCTGTGACAAGCTGTTTGGTCCGGGCAATGCCTATGTGGCCGAGGCCAAGAAACAGGCCAACGCCCTGCCCGCCGGTCCTGCCGTCGACATGCCTGCCGGTCCGTCCGAAGTGATGGTCGTGGCCGACAGCGCCGCCGATCCCGTCATCGCCGCTGCCGACCTGCTGAGCCAAGCCGAGCACGACAAGGACGCACAGGTCATCCTCGTCGCCACGACCAAAACGGCGCTCACCGCCATTCTGGAAGAGGTCGAGGAACAGGTCTCCACCCTGCCGCGCGAAGAGATCGCCCGCGCCTCGCTTTCCGAGGCCCGCGCCATCCTCGCCCGCGATCCGAATGACGTGATCGAGGTCATCAATATGTATGGCCCCGAACACCTCGCGCTGCAGACCGAGGACGCCGGTGATCTGGTCGACCGCATCGAAGCCGCCGGTGCCATCTTCGTCGGGGGCTGGGCCGCCGAGACGCTGGGCGACTATGCCGCTGGCCCCAGCCACGTCCTGCCGACCGATGGCGGAGCGCGCACGCTGGGTGGCCTGACCACCGCCAGCTTCATGACCTCGATGTCGGTGCAATACGTCAACGAAGAGGGTGCCCGCGCCCTTGGCCCGATTGCCGCCCGCCTTGCGCGACTGGAAGGCCTCGAAGGCCACGCCCGCGCCGCAGACTACAGGAGCGAGGCATGAGCCTTCCCGCCCCGTATGCCCCACTGGTCTCCGGTGCCGAAGGTCTGGACAGCTATCCGTCCAACCCGTCGGCACTGGCCGCGCGCATGGCCGAAATCTATGGCGTGGAGACCGAGCAGGTCCTGCCCGTTCGCGGCCTGACCCACGCGCTGGAACTGGTCTACCGTCTGGCCGCTCGTGACGGTGGATCAGTCGAAGCCCCCAAGGCCGAGCCCTACACCACTCTGTCGGCTATCTATCCGGACCGTGGCGAGCCGCTGGCAGTCATCGCCCGCGCCATTGGATCGGTCGAGGCCATTGCCGAAATGGCTGCCCGCGTCGCCCCCGGCCTGCTGGTCGTGGACGAAGGCGTGATCGAGTTTTCGGATGCCACCTCGGCCACCACGGTCATTGGCGACAATCCAAACCTTGTCGTCCTGCGCAGCCTGTCGCTGGCCTATGGTCTGGCCGGAGCACGCGTGGGCGCTGCCATCGGTCAGGCCGACACGCTGGCGCGTCTGGCTTCGGTGCTGGAGCCCTATGCCCTGCCCGCCCCCCTGGTGAAGCTGGCTATGCAGGTTCTTGACCCGTCGCGCCTGCTGGAAAGCAAGGAGCGGATTGCCACCGTCCGTCGCGAACGCGAGCGCGTAGAGCGCGAACTGGCACGCGTTGTCCCCGTCGATAAGGGTGTGGGTCCGGTGCTGATCGCCCGCCCCGAGGACCTGAACGGTTCGCTGGGTCAGCTTAAAGCTTTTGGTATTGCGGCCGACATTGACGGCGACCGTCTGCGCCTGCCCATTTCGCTAAAGGCCGAGGTCAACGACCGCCTGCTGGCGGCCTTTGGTCTGAACATCGCCAAGGCCCGCGCTCCGCGCATCGGCCAGTCCGTCCGCGACACCAAGGAGACGCGCATCGTCTGCGCGGTGAACCTTGATGAAACCGGTCCGGTCAAAATCGAAACCGGCGTCGGCTTCTTTGACCACATGCTGGAACAGATCGCGGCACACGGCGGCTTTTCACTGCGCCTGAAGTGCGAGGGTGACCTGCACACCGATCCGCACCACACCATCGAAGACAGCGCCATCGCTCTGGGCCAAGCGCTGAAACAGGCTCTAGGCGAGCGTAAGGGTATCCAGCGCTACGGCTTTGTCCTGCCGATGGACGAGGCCAATGCGGTTGTTTCTATCGACCTGTCAGGCCGTCCCTTCCCTGTGTTCGAAGGCACGTTCGATACGCCCTTCCTCGGCGACTATCGCACCGACATGACCGCCCACGTCTTCCGCTCGCTGGCCGAGCACCTGGGTGCGGCGGTGCATATCAAGGTCACCGGAACCGACGATCACCACAAGACTGAGGCCTGCTACAAGGGCTTTGGCCGTGCGCTGCGTCAGGCCATCAAGGTCGAGGGCGACGCCATCCCTTCTACCAAGGGTGTTCTATGAGCAACGTCACCCTGATCGGTTACGGCTCCGGTAATATCGCCTCTGTGCGATTTGCTCTGGAGCGCTTGGGCGCACGCGTTCGCGTGACGGCAGATCCGGTCGATGTACTGGATGCCGAGCGTGTCATCCTGCCAGGCGTCGGCGCGGCGGGCTACGCCATGAAGCGTCTGGAGGCCCTCGGATTGGTCGAGGCCTTGCGGGCCTTCGAACGCCCGCTGATGGGCGTATGTCTGGGGCAGCAGCTTTTGTTCGAAGCGTCTGACGAGGACGGCGATGTGCCGATGCTGGGCCTCATCCCCGGTCGCGTTACTGCTATCGAGCCCAAACCCTCCATGCCGTCCCCCCACATGGGCTGGAGCCGCCTGACCAAGCGTCGTGACGATCCGTTGCTGGAAGGCGTCAACGATGGCGAGTGGGCCTATTTCGTCCACGGCTTTGTCTGCCCCGATGGCGAGGCGACCATTGCCGAAGCCGACTACGGCCTGCCCGTGCCCGCAGTGGTGAATCACAAGAACCGCTGGGGCTGCCAGTTCCACCCCGAGCGCTCGGCCAAGACCGGCGCGCGTATCCTTAAAAACTTCCTCGAGTTGCCCGCATGATCATCTATCCCGCCATTGACCTGAAAGACGGTGTTGCGGTGCGTCTGATGCACGGCGACTTCGACAAGGTCACCCGTTACGACGACAACCCCGCCAGCCGCCTCGCCGCCTTTGCCGCCGAAGGAGCCGAATGGGTGCACATCGTTGACCTCGACGGTGCCAAGGCCGGCGGTGCCCGTCAGTACGAACTGGTCGGGGACATGGCAAAAGCCGTGGACGTCAAAATCCAGTGCGGCGGCGGTGTTCGCTCCGAGGACGATATCAAACGCCTGCTCGGCAACGGCGTCGCCCGCGTCGTGGTCGGCTCGCTGGCCGTGACCCAGTCCGATCAGGTTCTGGCTTGGCTCGACCAGTTCGGCCCCGAAGCCATCACCTTGGCCCTGGACGTGAAATACGAAGACGGCCTTCCTGTGCCTGCACTGAAGGGTTGGACCCAGTCTGCAGGTGTGGACCTTTGGACCGTGCTGGACCGCTATCCGCCGGAGCTGCTGCGTCACGTCCTGATGACCGACGTCAGCCGCGATGGTGCCCTGACGGGCGTGAACCTTGACCTGCTCAGCGAGGCCCTGCGCCGTCGCCCCGATCTGAAGCTGCAAGCTTCTGGCGGCGTTGCGACCGTCAAGGACCTGAAGGCCGCCCGCGATATCGGTTGTGACGGTGCCATCACCGGTCGCGCCATCTACGAGGGTAAGTTCACCGTCGCCGAAGCGATCAAGGCTGTTTCATAATGACGGCTCGCCGCATTATCCCCTGTCTTGACGTGAAGGACGGTCGCGTCGTCAAAGGCGTGCGCTTCGAAGGCCACGTCGATATGGGCGATGCCGCCGAACTGGCCGCCCGCTATCGCGACGAAGGGGCGGACGAGCTGGTCTTTTATGACATCACCGCCAGCCCCGAAGGCCGCACCCTCGACTATTCGTGGGTACAGGACATCGCGCGGTTGCTGGACATTCCGTTCTGCGTCGCGGGCGGTATCCGCACGGTCGAACAGGCCGCACGCTGCCTCGACCACGGCGCGGACAAGGTGTCCATCAACTCGCCCGCTCTGGAGCGCCCCGAACTCATTGCCGAGATGGCGCAGGTTCTGGGTCGCCAGTGTGTCGTGGTTGGTGTCGACAGCGCGTTTCAGGATGGTGAGTGGAAGGTCCACAAATACACCGGCGATCCCAACGCCCGCCAAGGCGCTGGCAAGCTGACGCTCGACTGGATTCTCGAAGCCCAGAAGCTTGGTGCAGGCGAAATCGTGCTGAACTGCATCGATCAGGACGGCGTGCGCAAAGGCTATGATATTGCCCAACTCTCAGCGGTGCGCGAGCGCCTAACTATCCCGCTGGTCGCCTCTGGCGGCGCTGGCGCGATGGAGCATTTCCTGTCGGCTTTCAAAGACGCCGATGTCTCCGGCGCACTGGCGGCCAGCGTCTTCCACTCCGGCGCTATCGCCATCCCCGATCTCAAAACCTACCTCGACCAGAACGGGGTGGAGGTACGCATATGAGCGATCTGAAAAATTCCGTGGACGTGTCCGCCATCGACTTCGCCAAGGGTAACGGTCTGATCCCCGCCGTGGTGCAGGATGCGGATACCCTTCAGGTGCTGACCCTCGCCTATATGGACGAGGCAGCCCTGAAGGAAACTTTGGAAAGTGGGCAGGCCACTTTCTTCTCGCGCTCGCGTGGCGGGCGCTGGCGCAAGGGCGAGACCTCGGGCGACTTCCTGAATGTCGTCTCGGTGACGCCGGACTGTGATGCCGATGCGGTTGTGGTGAAGGTCCGTCCGGTCAACGCAAACGCCTGCCATCTTGGCCGCCCGTCCTGCTTTGCTGACGAGGCAGCACCGGGCGTAGGCCAGTTGGCCAAGCTGGAACGCACCATTGCCGTTCGAGCCAAGGCTGATCCCTCCGAAAGTTGGACCGCGCGACTGGTCGAAAAGGGCGTCAAACGCATTTCACAAAAAGTCGGCGAAGAAGGCGTCGAGACCGCGCTTGCCGCCACCGCAGGCCCCGATGAGGAAGTCGCCAACGAGGCGGCCGATCTCATCTACCACCTGCTGGTCCTGCTCTACGCGCGCGGCATGAAACTGCAGGACGTACTGGACGTGTTGCACGCCCGCGAAAAGTAAAATGACGAAGTCACCTTTCCGAAATGAACCCCGATAACATGGGAGTGTTTTGTGGGTTGGGCTCTATAAGATTACAGCTGTCCAAAATCGAACACAGTGTTCGTCTCGGAGATTAAATATGTCGCGAATGATCCGTCCTGTGCTGGGTGCCTGTCTGGTTATGGCAGCACTGGCAACTTCGGCTCAGGCTCAGGATTGGCGCGGGACGCCCGTCTACGGCACTGCCCGTCTGTCCGCAGGCTTCACGCCTGATCCCCACACCGTCGATTTGACGGCGGGCGGCCCGATTGACGCTTCGCGCGTCAATGCCAGCGACTGTGTCGGCAATATCGGTGGCAACCCCGACTATGTCGTGAACTACTCCGCTGACGACATGCCGCTGTATATCCGCGCCTCGTCGGATTCCGATGTATCTCTGGTGGTGCGTGATCCGCGCGGCAACTGGCAGTGCAACGACGATACCAATAGCTTTGACCCGGAAGTGTCCTACGGCTCGCCGCGCTCTGGCAGCTACGCCATCTGGGTTGGTGCCGTTGGCGAGAACACTGTCTCGGCAAGGCTCGAGATTTCCGAGATCAGCGGCGAGAGCGCGGGCTCTAGCGATGGCGTCGATACCAGCGCCGAGGCGACGTTCGGCGAAGTCATCCTGCGTTCGGGCTTCACCCCCGATCCGGCTGTCGTGGACATTACCGCAGGCGGCACCATCCGCGCTTCCAACCTCGATTCCTCGTGCGCTGGCGTAATCGCCTCCGCCCCCGACTATGAGGTCACCTATCGCGACGGCGGCAACTTCCCGCTGACCTTCACCTTCCGTGCGAAGGGCGACACCACTCTGGTCATCAATGCGCCGGATGGTTCGTGGTACTGCGATGATGACAGTGGCGGCGGCAACAACCCGCGTGTTGTGTTCCGCGATGCTATGGACGGTGTCTATGACATCTGGGTCGGCACCTTCGGCGATGACCCCATCCCCGGCAAGCTGTCGATCAGCGAAGTCCAATAACAAACATAAACGCCGGTTTGTCCCGTACCGCAGTTAGGCTACGTGGCAGTATTTGGGCCCGTTGGCGCCAAGTTTGGGTCGCGTGGTAAAAAACTTATCACGCCGCCGTGAACCCTTCGGCACATAACGGCGTTTATGTTTTTTGCACTTCCATCCGCAAGGAGCACCCATGCGCAAGATCGTACTCGCCGCCCTGACCGTCGCTGCTATGACTGGCCTGGCTGCCTGCCAGAACGCCGCTGAAAAAGAAGCAGATGCCAAGGCTGATGCTGTTGAAGCCAACGCCGACGTCGCCGTGACCCAGCTTGAAAATCAAGCTGACGCTGCTGCGACCGACGCTGCCAAGGACGCTCTGAACGCCCAGGCTGACGCTGTCGAAGATAATGCCGACCAGAAGGCGGACGCCATCCGTGACGGCGCTGCTGCCGCTCCGGCTGCTCCGGCTGCGACCAACTAATCGGTCAGCGACCTTAGAAATAGAGAGCCCCGTCGGCATTGTCGGCGGGGTTTTTCTTTGCCCTGACCAGCCCTTGGTTTGTGTAGGCGTGCACATACTGCCAAGGTGGCTTCGCGTAACACGACAGAGATTTGTTTCATGATCGATCTACCGCTCGAACCGGCCCTTCAACCTCAAGAGCCGACACGCGTGGCGGAAATCATAGTCAGGGCCGCACGCATACCGCCCTTGTCGGCTGAAGCCGCCTTTGCCGAAGTGCAGATCGACGCGGAGAAGGTCCGACGCAGCCAGCGCATTGATCAGGCCTTGGGCAGCGTACCCGCCGCCACTCTGTTCCGTCGCGCCGACAGCCTGGCTGCAAATCCGACCACGCAGGGGCTGTCGCTGCGCGCTATTGCTCCCACAGGGGCGGGACGCGCACTGGTGACGCTGGATGGCGTGCCGATCAATGATCCGTTTGGCGGCTGGGTCATCTGGGGCCAGATCATTCCCGAGGGCATAGAGCGACTGGACCTTGTGCGAGGCGCGGGCTCTGGCCCCTATGGCGCAGGGGCGCTGACCGGAACGGTCCGCCTTGAAGAGAGTGATCAGGAAGGCGGGCTGCTCGATTTTTCTGCGGGGAGCCGTGGCGCTTTGAGGGCCGCCGCGCTGGGCCGCGTGCAGGCTGGTCGCGCCGCCGTTACCTTGGCAGGCAGTCACGAGACCAGTGATGGCTATGTGCCCGTGCGCGGTCCTGCGGCAGGTTTGGCAGACGTGCCCATGGATTTGCTGAACCAGACCCTTTCGGGCCGTCTGGACTACGGTTTCGACAATGACGTCCAGTTGTCTATCCGTGCGGCGGGCTGGGAAGAAGACCGGGGCTCGGGACTGGGATCCAACCGCGCCAACGCCTCGGGCCACAGTGTGTCAGCAACACTGGCCCGCTCGATCGGTGCCGACGGCCTCTCGTGGAAGCTTCAGGCGTGGGAGATCCAGAGCAATCTGTTCAACAGCTCCGGTGCGGTTTCGGCGGATCGCAACACCGTCACACCTGCGAATGTTCAGTACCGCACGCCCGCCAGAGGGCGCGGTGCCAATGCGGCCCTTCGCGGCGAGACAGGTTTGGCCTCCGGCCAGATGCAGTGGGAAGTTGGCTTGGACGCCCGCTTCAATGACGGCGAGACACAGGAACTGTTCCGCTACATGCAGGGCGAGTTCACGCGGGGCCGCAGAGCGGGTGGTGAGGCCTCGGTCGTCGGCGGCTACGTCGATGCCTCGTGGCGCGCAGGCCCTTGGCTGCTGGCGGGCGGGCTTCGTTTGGACCAGTGGGAAAACAAGAGCGGCTTCCGCATCGAAGACGACCAGCTAACCGGTGCCGTCACGCTGGACGAAAGCGAAGAGCAACGCCGCGACGAGGTCATGAGCGCCCGTTTCGGTATCCGGCGTGCCATGGGCAACGGCTGGAGTGCCCGCGCGGCGGCCTATTCAGGTTTCCGGCCCGCTACCCTTAACGAGCTTCACCGGCCTTTCCGCGTGGGCAATGACTTGACCGAAGCCAATGCCGCACTGGTGCCGGAGAAACTGAAGGGTCTCGATATCGGGGTGGGCCACGAAGGGACGCGCCACGCCCTCAGCGCGTCGGTCTTTGCCAATACAATCGAGGATGTCGTTGTAAACGTCACGCTGGCGCAAGGACCCGGAACATTCCCCCGCGCAGGCTTTGTGCCCGATGGGGGCGTCCTGCGACAGCGCCAGAACGCCGGCACCGTCGAGGCCGTCGGCGTCGAACTGTCCGGTGAGTATCGCATCGCGGACACCCTGACCGTACGCGGTGCCCTGGCGTGGACCGATGCCGAAATGGACGGCGGATCGGCGGCGACGCAACTGACGGGACTTCGTCCCGCACAGGCTCCTGAATGGAGCGGCAATGTCGGGGCCGACTGGCAGGCAACCCCGACCTTAATGCTCGCAGTCACCGCCCGCTACGAATCCGATCGCTATGACGACGATCTGAATCTTCGCGTCCTGAAGGCGGGCTGGACGGTCGATGCCCGCGCCGAATGGCAGGTCGTGCCCAATGCGGCGATTTGGCTGGCGGCGGATAATCTGCTGGACGAGGAAATCGAGACCTCGATGACCGCCACCGGCGTGGCCGGATACACCGCACCGCGCACCGTCCGCGCAGGCGTTCGCCTGAGCTACTGAATAAAAAAAGCCCCGCTGGATGATCCGGCGGGGCTTTTGTCATTGTTTAGTAGAAACTGATGCTGCCGACTTCGAGCCATGCGCGGCTACCGCCTTCGCGCACCATGCCCAAGCGCAAGTCAAAGATGTGGGTGGCGTCGAACGGAGCACCTTGACCACCGTCGCGCAGAGCCACGGGGGTCAGTGCATCGAACGGCACCTCGATCTCGGCCCACTCCGAAGAGGCATTGAAGCGGCCGGTCCAAGATCCCGCCAGACCGCGCAGTCGCAGATCATACGGCATGCCGTCCCCGCGAACCTTCAGCCTGATGCCGCGGTATCCGGACAGGTCCGCAGGTTCGATGCCGCCCCGTGCCATCGGAAAGATTACGCCAGCAGTCGGGCTGTACTTTTGCGACATGCGGGCCGCGATCGACAGATAGCGGGTGCCGTCTTCGCCGGTCACGATCTGGCTGATCTGGCTGGTGCGATCCTGCCCCCCGTCGAAGTCCTCGACGCGAAGCGTATCCAGATTGGTGCGGCCATCGGGGCGCGTGAAGTCATCAACCGTCGCGCCGACCTTTACGGGCGGTAAGGTAGGCTGACGGTTCGCTTGCGGCAATGCGACACCCAACCCGTGGACCACCTTGCCGTCGATCAGCACAGCGTGGGTCTTGCGAACATCCGAAATCTGTTCCCACGGTCGGCCATCGACCAGCACCAGATCAGCCCGCTTGCCGACCTCGATGGTGCCGCGGTCCGCGATCATGCCCATGGCCTGCGCGCTATTGGCGGTACCGGCCATGAGGGCCTCAGTCGGCGTCAGTCCCGCCTGAACCAGCAACTCCATCTCGTGCAGGGTCGAGGAGCCATGTGGCGTGCCCGTCATGCCAGCATCGGTGCCGAGCGCGATCAGGATGCCTGCGTCGTGCAGGCGCTTCACATTCGAAAGCGCGTAGCCAAATTTGCGAACAGACTGGCGCAAGCGCGGGCTGTCAGGATCCGACGGTGCCGCCTGTCCCGGTTTGACGGGTTCATAAACGGCCAGCGTGGGCGCATAGGCCGTGCGTGCGGCTTTCATTGCCTCGACAGTGGCGTCATCCAGTTCGCGATCTTGCAGGCTGTGGACGATGATATCGACACCGGCGCGTGCCGCGAAACTGGCGCGTTCGACTGTAACCGTGTGGGTCACGACCTTGAGGTTCGCCTCATGGGCCTCGTCGACGATGGCCTTCAGGGTCCATTCGTCCATGCTGGTGTTATCTGCCGACTGGCCATAGCGCCAACCATCGGCAAAGACCTTGATCAGGTCCGGCTGATAAGGCGTGATGGCCTGAACGCCCGCACGTCCGGCTTCGGGGGTATTGGCCCAGCGCGTCGTGTTTTGATCCGCCCAATCCGCTCCATGTCCGCCCGGCGTGGACATGCGCGCTGTGAGATTGACGTGCGGCGTTGCCAGTTGCGACAGCCAGCGACGGCGGGGTTCGAAGCTCTCGGGCGGCTGATGGAAGTCGTTCACCGTGGTCACGCCCGCTTGAACGTAAGCGGTCGCCACGTCTGGCGTCATTGCGGGATCACCGCCGGGCGTCCAGTGGGTGTGAACGTCCCAGAACCCCGGAAGCAAGGCCTTGCCCTCGGCACGGATCACCCGCGCTCCACGCGGTGCCCGCACGTCGGGACCTACAGCGGCGATTCTTCCGTCTCGGATGATCACATTGGCGGCGTGGGGCGCAGAGCCGGTCGCGTCGAAGACCGTCGCGCCAATAATGGCAATCGCCTGATTGTCGCTGGAGGGTGCAAAGCCCCCCAGTGCCGCAAAGCCGACCGCACCCAGCAGGGTACGGCGCACCACCTTCATGGAAGTACTCATACTTGAAGTTCCCTCGACGAATGCCCCTCTGCATCCGGTGATGCGGATGTAAGCCAGACCGTAGAAAGAGAACAGCAAAAGCCGCACACCGCGAGGCGTTCGGTTAGGGATTGCCGATGTATGAGAGAATGGTGGACGCGACAGGGATTGAAC
>NZ_JSYD01000036.1:0-18046 GCF_054824005.1 Brevundimonas sp. GN22
CCTGAATCGGCTTGGACAAGTGATCGTCCATCCCCGCCGCCAGACACCGCTCGATCTGTTCCGACTGAACATTGGCCGTCAACGCAATGATCGGCAGCCTCCGTCCGGCTCCCTCGCCGCGCCGGATTTCGCGCGTTGCCGCCAAGCCATCCATCTCCGGCATGTGCACATCCATCAGCACCAGATCAAAGCCGCCACGACGCACAGCCGTCACCGCCTCGACCCCGTTGGTTGCCGCCTCGACCTCCAGCCCCAGCGACGACAGAATAATCGTCACCAGTTCACGGTTCGCCGCTGCATCATCGACCAGAAGAATGCGCCCCTGCACCTCGATTGCCGGCGTCGTCTCAACCGCAACCGAAACCGGCAGCGCAAAGTCGAAGTCCAGAGGCACTTCAAACCAGAAGGTCGCCCCCTCGCCGGGCGCGCTTTCATAGCCGATGTTCCCGCCCATCAGTTCGATCAGATGCCGGGAAATGGCCAAGCCCAGCCCCGTCCCGCCATAGGTTCGTGTGGTCGACGCATCAGCCTGCGTAAAGCGCCCGAAGACCAGATCGGCCTTCTCGGGGCTAAGCCCGATCCCCGTATCGACCACCTCGACCCTGACGCGATACCGGCCCTCCGGCGTCTCTGTACCGAACGCCCTCAATGAGACCGAACCGCTGCTGGTAAACTTCACCGCATTCGACAGGAAGTTCAGCGTCACCTGCCGCAAACGTCCGGCATCCCCCGAAAGCACCTCCGGCAGTCGGGCATCCTGCTCCGTTCTCAGCTCCAGTCCCTTGGCATCGCACTGGTTGGCAATGATCCCCACGGTCTGGGCGATGTGCTCGCGCAGATAGAAAGGCGACTTGTCCAGTTCGACCGCGCCCGCTTCCAGCTTCGAATAATCAAGGATGTCGTTGATGACCAACAACAGCGCTTCCGAAGAGGCGCTGATCCGGTCGGCATACAGTTTCTGCTCGGGGGTCAAACCGGCAGAGTCTTTCAACAAACCGGCATACCCCACCACACTGGTCAGGGGAGTGCGCAATTCATGGCTCATATTGGCCAGAAACTCGCTCTTGGCCGCAGCCGCCTTCTCGGCCCGATCCTTAGCCTCGATGACGTCCGCCTCCAGTTGTTTGCGCTGTGTCGCATCGCGGATCACAACAACAACGTCATCCACCTTGCCCTGCTCGTCACCGACTGCCTTGAAGGTGCACTCCACCCACATAATGCGGCCATCGCGATGCACCGCCCTGTGCTCCAGACGCGTCGGAGTGCCGGTTTTCACCGCCTGCTTGATCGCGGCCAGAACGTGTTTGCGATCTTCCTCGTAAACATAGTCGGTCGACTGGCCCGACATCTCCTCCAGCGTCCAACCCAGCAACTGCTTGATCGCGGGCGAGATGTATTTGCTGGTGCCGTCCATCTTCACGCGGGTGATCACGTCACTGACGTTCTCGGCCAGCAGGCGGTAACGCGCCTCGTTGCGCCTCAGCTTGTCCAGCAGCGCTTCTTCGTCGGTAATGTCGCGAAAAACGCCGAACATTCCGACGTACTCGCCCGCGGCATTCTTCACCGCCGCAGAACGACTGACCACGATCCGCCGCTCGTTGTCCTTGCGCTTCAAATGCATGCGCAGCGTGTAGCCTTCGCCCGTTTTCAGGCCATGCTGGATCCCGTTGCTGACCTGGTTCAGCTCCGAGGCATCGTAATAGTCAAAACCTTCTTCGATCAGAACAGGCCCCTCCGCAGGGTCCATTCCGTGAATTTCGAATACCCGCTTGGACCAGGTCTGGTGGTTGTCGGCCTTATCGACACTCCACCAACCCACGCCGGACATTTCCTCGATCATGGTCAGCATCTCATCGCGCTGCGCCACTTTGCGGTCGGCCTGTTCGCCCGCCGACAGGTCGGCAGCCACGCGGGCCAATTGCAGGATCAGCTCCCGCTCGCGCACATCGGGCTCGGGCCGCTCTGGCGGTGCCAGAAATACCATCGCCCCGTGCAGGCTGCCTTCGCGGAAAATAGGCGTACTTGCCCAGACCGGATAGGAACTTCCCTCCAGCGCCGCGCCCGACAGGATCACGCCCTCTTGCACCTGCATGGTGCGCTTGATGGCCAGACAGATTTGCATCTGCCCGTCAGTGGGCATCACCACGACGCGCGGCTCGGCGTCCAGCAGCATTTCGCCAAGGACTTCCAACTGCTTGAACCAATGCTCCGCCTGCACAGGCGGCCAGTCCGCGGTCAACCGGACTCGTTCGCTGATCTCTTCTGCGTACGCTCTCAACATGACGCCCCCTCCCCCGAGAGTGTTTAGCCCTCGTCTGTCAGCCTCGCGGCCTCTTCGGGGCTGAGCAGTCCCCGTTCCTCGTTCCACTCTTCGGCCTCGAAGTCCAAAGCGTCCTCGGCCTCTTTCAGCGCAGTCTCGCTGACGGTTTGCCGACGCACAGACACCCCTGCCTGATGGACCGTTTCCGGATCGCCCGACACCAGCGGGTGCCACCAGGCCAGATCACGTCCTTCGTGCACGCGGCGATAGCCGCACGACTTCGGCATCCAGCCCAGGGCCTCGATGTTGTTCGGGGTCAGCTTGATACAGTCTGGCACCTGTTCCTTACGGTTCGGATAATCGGTGCAGGTGCATTTCATGGGATCGAACAGACGGCAGTGTACGCGCGTCGGCACGACATCTCCCGTATTCTCGTCCTCGAACCGCACCAGACAGCACAGTCCGCAACCGTCACACAGGCTCTCCCATTCCTGTGGAGACATTTCGGACAGAGACTTGGTTTTCCAGAAAGGCAACATGGCGGGGCCTATAGGCCCTAATCCGCCCCCTGTCGCCCCCGACTTGACCGTAGGTCAGTGCACGGCCGATTTGGAGAACAGGTTAATCACGATCACGCCGCCCACAATCATCACCAGCCCAAGGATAGCAGGCAGATCCAGACGCTGCTTGAACGCCACCAGACCAATCGCGGATATCAACACCACCCCCAACCCGCTCCAGATGGCATAGGCCAACCCCACCGGCATGGCCTTCAGCGTCAAACTCAGCAGATAGAACGCCGCGCCATAACAGATCGCCATACCAATAGTCGGCAAGGGCTTGGTGAACTGGTTCGACGCCTGCAACAGGCTGGTGCCGATCACCTCGCACACAATCGCCCCACCCAGCGTCAACCACGTCATCGGAGACATAGCGCCCCTCCCTAAAATCCTACAAACCCGCACTACTTTAACCCGCGCAGTCACCAGACCTGCAACGCCCGCACCAGGATCTGGATGCTACACGCCCCCAAATAACGCGCGGTCTTGATCGGTAAGCCTTGCGTGCAACCATGATCCGGCGTCAACAAGCGCCCCATAGCCGCCGCACGCCCCATCGGCTATAGGCGGCCCCATGGCTGCCAGACCTCCCCTCGTTGCACTTAAAGACATCCACCTTCAGGACGGACAGCGCCCGCTGTTTTCCGGCGTCGACCTTGCCGTAGAGCCCCGCTCTCGTGCCGCCCTTGTGGGCCGCAACGGTGCCGGCAAGTCCACCCTCATGAAGGTGGTCATGGGCTATATCGAAGCCGACAGCGGCGACCGCGCCGTGCAGGCCGGCACCCGCTTTGCCTATGTGCCGCAAGAACCCGTCATCACCGGCGAGACCCTGCTCGACTATGCCTCCTCCGGCGCTGCCGAGACGTGGACGGCCGAAAGCTGGCTGACCACCTTCGGCCTCAACCCCGAGAAATCGACCCAAGGCCTTTCCGGCGGCGAGATCCGCCGCGCGGCGCTGGCCAAGGCCTTCGCCGAAGAGCCGGAAGTCCTGCTGCTCGACGAGCCGACCAACCACCTCGACATTCTGGCCATCGAACTGCTCGAAGAAGAGCTGATCGCGGCCCGCTTCGCTGTTCTGGTCGTCAGCCACGACCGCGCCTTCCTGAACCGCGTCACCAACACCGTCCACTGGCTTGAAGGCCGCAAGGTCCGTACCCTGTCCAAGGGCTTTGCCGAGTTCGACGACTGGGCCGCCAAGGTGCTGGAAGAAGAAGCCATCGCTCTCGAAAAGCTCACCAAGACCATCGAGCGCGAGACCGAGACCTTCTACCGCTCCATCACTGCCCGCCGCACCCGCAACGAAGGCCGTGCGCGCAGCCTTGCCGCCCTTCGCGCCGAACGCGCAGAGAAGATGAAGGACGTGCCGCGCGACCTCTATATGGGCGTGGATTCCGGTGCCATCTCCGGCAAGCTGGTGGCCGATCTGAAAGGCGTTTCAAAGTCCTTCGGCGAACGCACCATCTTCAAGAACCTGACCACCCGCATCATCCGCGGCGACCGTCTGGCGATTGTCGGCCCCAACGGCGCGGGCAAGACCACTCTGGTCAAGGTGCTGCTGGGCGAATTGGCTCCCGACGAGGGCACCGTCCGCATGGGTGCCAACCTCGAACCGCTTTACCTCGACCAGTCCCGCGAAGGCCTGAAGTCCGACATGACCCTGTGGGACGCCCTGACGCCGGGCGGCGGTGACAGCATCATCGTGCGCGGCTTCCCCAAACACGTCGCCGCCTACGCCAAGGACTTCCTCTTCTCCGAAGCCCAACTGCGCCAGCCGATCTCCACCCTGTCGGGCGGCGAGCGTAACCGCCTCCTTCTGGCCCGCGCTCTGGCGAAATCCGCCAACCTGCTGGTGCTCGACGAGCCGACCAACGACCTCGACATCGACACACTGGACAAGCTGCAAGAGTTGCTCGACGGCTACGACGGCACCCTGATCCTGGTCAGCCACGACCGCGACTTCGTAGACCGTCTGGCCACCTCGACCATCGCCATGAACGGCCGTGGCGACATCGTGGAAACTCCCGGCGGCTGGCAGGACTTCGTGCGCCAGAACCCGGGCTTCATCCAGCCGCCCAAACCCGTAGCAACAGCGCCGGCAGGAGCGCGTCGGGTCGAGAAGGCGGAGCCTTCTGATCGCGCTCCCACCAAGAAAGCCAAGCTTTCGTACAAAGACTCTCGCCGTCTCGAAGAGATCGAAAAGCTGCTGGAAACCCTGCCCGCAGAGATCGAAAAGCAGGACGCTATACTCGCCGACCCCGATCTCTACAGCAAAAACCCCGCCGCTTTCGACAAGGCCATGAAGGCCGCCGAAAAGGCCCGCGCCGATCTCGAAGCTATCGAACTGGAATGGCTCGAACTCGAAGAGAAGAAGTCAGCCCTCTCCTAAGCTTAACCATTCAGGCTTCTTTACCACTTTTCCGCCACAATCAGACATCCGGCGATTCTCTTCGCCGGATGTTTCTTTTGGGGGGAAAATGAAACGGAAACCGTGGCTTAATGAACAGCGGCTCGAACGTATCGAGACCGCTTATCTTCAGGCTCTGCGTATTGGCGGCCTATTGGTCGCCACCTTGTGTCTGCTGGGTGCCCTCTATTTTGCAGGCGACGCTCTGTGGCGTCTCGCCGTCAAAACGGAGGTCGCGCCCGAGGCAACTGCCGTCGATACGGCGGCCTTGGCGCGCGAAGTAGCGACCCAGCCCAAGGCCTCGGATGCCAAGGATACCGACTATCTGAAGAGCGAGCACGACCGCTTCGCCAAGGACGTCTGGCCCAAATACTACAGCATCTACAAGAAGGCCTTCGACGCGCACCGCAATACGAGCGACCAGCTGATTTCGTCCGACGATATGATGGCTGCGCTCGGCTATGACCTCGACAGCTACCGACAGGCCTACGCTGACGATGCTCCAGACTACATCAAGTCCATCCGCCGCATGGTTGACGACGCTGCCTATCAGCAAGCGGCGCTCAAACATGTTCAGGAAATCATGACCGCAGCGCCGGTCGTCAGTAAGCTGACGGCCTATAAGTCCGCGTCGAAGTCCGAGCAGCGCTGCACCACCACGCCGCGCACCGAACGCGTAGCCCGTGTCTGCGGCTACTACTACGTCTATGACTGCAGCTATACGCGCACCGTACAGGATCGCCGTTGCGAAGCCGTCTTCCCGGATTCGGTCATGACACCGGCCGCCGCATTCGAACGCGCCGATGCCGTGTTCGCCAGCAGTTGGCTCGGCGACGAAGCGGCCAAACGCTCGACCGCAGTCGAAGAGTCCGAAAAACGCCAACTGCTCCGCGGCGGCATCGGCCCGCGCCTGCAGCTGGCCTTCCTCATCATCGGCGGCTTCTTCGTCGTGATGTTCTTCTTCCTGCTGGTGGCCATCGAGCGCCACCTGCGTCGCCGCCCGATTGCTTAAGCCCTAGGCGCCCAAGCTATCGGACCAAACTTCAAGGGCGGCAGGATCATCCTGCCGCCCTATTTTTATTCTCAGCGCGCCGTTTTGACTTCCACCAGCATTATCCCCGGACCGGAATGGATTTGCAGGCTCGCCCCCTCGGCACTTTGCCAGTCCCCTTCACCTTGCAGACGCCAGCCGTGTTCTTCCAACAGATGCGGCACCTCGTCTTCCAGACTGGCAATACGGGTATTGGCCAGCGCACGGACGGCAACCTGACATCCCCACGTATCGGCTCGCGCAATCACGGTATCGCGCGCTTCATCGGCGTGGGCCACCTCGCCCGCTCCGCCCGAAAAGGTCCGCAACTGCGCCATCAGCACAGCCCGCTTTTCCGGCGTCAGGGCGTCCAGCTCGTCCCCCATCAGCGGACAGACATCGGTAACGGCATCCAGCACCGCCCGCCCCGCATCACGCTGGCTGGCGTGTGTAGCGGTATCCACTCGAAGCTTCAGCAACGGTGCCGGTATCGGGGGCAGAACCACCACCCGCCCCATGTCATTCACCGACTTGGCAATAGCCAAGGACATAGAATAATCGTTCGAGACGAAATAGTGTGCGCCATCCCCGCGCTCGCCCTGTCCCAGCGCCCCCAGACTGGGCACCTGCCGCCAGCCCAGCCCGTCCTCGGCCTGCACCCAGTCCCGCACCGCCTTGAGCGACGCCTCGCCATCGCTGCCGATCAACACGTCGCATCCATTGGGGCTCAGTCCCAGAAACACGCCCCCCGGCCCTTCTTCGGACGCCAGCACCATGTTTTTGGACTGGCTTTGGTCATCGCCGCGAAGGTTCAGCTGGCCCGACTGCATCTGCACGCACAGGTCGGTCCCGCGAACGGCCGCCTCTGCAATTGGCGAAGCCCCCGCTCCGCCCGCCAATAGCACCATCAATACGCTCAGCATCGCCGCGCTTCCCCGCTGGCCAACATCTCTGAAAATCACAGTTATCCACCGATACAGTGAAGCTTAATGGTGCGCCACCTTGCCAAGCCCTGTAATTTGAGACACCAACGTTATGTCAAATGACGTGATCACGGAAAATGCAGGGTTCCGCCACCTCGGTCCGCACGCCTTTGGCACATTAAGGTCTGCGTCAGTGGATATGATTTTGTCGGTAAGGTTGAGCCTGCGAAGGGCCGTATCCCCCGTCGCCGCTGTTCTCTGCAGGTTATGTGCCGCAGCTAGGTCACGCTCAAAGACCGAGCCCGCGCTACGCGTCCCCCGGCGAATCCTGATCGATCGATTGTTTTCACTGATATTTTCAGATCTTCAGGAGAGAGGTGGTCCCCATCCACCTCTCTCCCAGTATCTGTCGGGTCAAAACTTCGACCATCAATTACGGGCCCAACCCTTTCCATTCGCGGGCTCCATGCTTATTGCAGCCGATAATGTCTCTTGCTCGGCCCTCCAGACGTGAACTGATCTACGGCCTCACCGGGGCGACGGTAGGTCTTACCTTGTCCGGATGCAGCCAGAACGCACCTGTCGACGAGCAGGGTCGCGTTCGCCTGCGTCTTGCCGCGCCCGGCCCTGCCCGCGCCGAGCACGCCGGTTTCTATCAGGCCATCGCCGACGGCTCCTATGCGCGTCGCGGCCTGAACGTCCAGATTTTCCACGGCAACTCGGCCACCGACGTCTCCCAGCGCCTCGCCGCAGGCCAGGCCGAGCTGGGCCTTGCCCGCGACAGCTTCGCCGCCCTGCGCATGATTGCCGACCGCGCGCCGGTAAAGGCTGTCGCCGCCTTCCTGCAAAAAGACCTGCGCGTCCTCATCGCCCACGGCAGCGAGGCCCCACGAGACCTCATGGCCCTCAGCGACCTCAAGGCGCTGGGCGAGCGCCCGCTCTATACCGAAGATCCCGAATGGTCGGACTTCTGGGCCTGGCTGCAACCGAAATACCAGTTGGCCCAGAACCAGATACACCGTCCCGAAGGCGGGGCGCTGGAGCCATTCCTCGAAGACCCGCGCAGCCTGCTGATCGGCTCTCTGACGCGCGAGCCTGCCTTGGTCGGTGCGACCAAGCCCGATCTGGCCACGCGCCGCTATCTGCCCGCAGACGACGGCTTTGCCTCCTATTCCGGTATTGTGCTGGCACCGAACGCCTTTGCCCGCGACAATACCGAGGCGCTCAAGCACTTCATCGCCGCCTCCGCAGAGGGTTGGCGCAACTATCTGAACGGCGAGCCAGACCCGGCCCACGGCCTGATCCGTCGTGCCAATCCGGCGACCCCGCAAGGCTCGCTGGATACAGCCCGCGAACTGCTCAAGACCCACAGCATCGTCGATGGCGGAGATGCCGCCCTCTACGGTCTCGGCGCGATGACGGCCCAACGCTGGGAAACTTTCGCCGAGCAAAGTCGCGGGGCCTACGCCTCCGATCCGAATTGGCGCGAAGCCTTCACACCCAGCTATCTTCCGGCCTTAAAATAATCGCTCCGTTAGTGCGAGATTAAGCCACAAGCGTCACTGTTAGAGACTTATTGCCGCGCCTGACCGGAGCCGCTTGCTTGCGCCCAGTTTCGACCCTTGTTCTGACAGCCACAATGGCGGCGCTTGGTGCGCCGGCCTATGCTGCTGTCACGGGCAACGAGGCTGTGGTTATCCCGCACGGTGGCTGGAACTATCCGCGCGCCGCCACGCCCACGTCGGCCATGGTGGCTCCCGCCGATCCCTACGCGCCGCGCCCCGATGCCCCGATATTTCGTCTCGGCGAAGCCGCACCGGTCGCCGGTGAGGCGAAGCCGCGCTCGGATACCGATGGGTCGCGTTACTATTCTGTCCACCGTCAGGACGGTCGCACGCCCGATGCGCCGCCCCGTCCAGCGCCGATCTACCTTGATGCCCTTCCGGTCGATCTGACCACCGTCCCGTCCAGTGACGATCTGGCCGCCCCCCCGGCAGCGCCACAAATGATCCGCGATGCCAACGGCCGCTTGCGCGCCGTGGCCGACTACCAAGATCCGACGTAACCATGTCCACAACCGCTTCTTCCGACACCGCCATCCAGTCCCGCCTGCCGGAACTGATGAATCTGGCCAAGCAGACCGACAGCGGTGCCCGCCGCACCCTGCTGCGCGAGTTGACGGACAACTTCTTCGGCGCACCCGAACGCACGCCTATCGAGCAGGAACTGTACGGAGCTGTCCTGAGCGACATCAGCCGTGCCATGGAGATCGAGGTCCGCGCCCAACTGGCCGAGCGCTTCGCTTCCGCGCCCGATGCGCCGCATCAGCTCATTCGCCAACTGGCCAATGACGAAGCCGCCGTCGCCGCTCCGGTGCTGTCGCAATCGCCGGTGCTCACCGACGATGACCTGATCCACGTCATCCGGACCCGCAACAGCCAGGAGCACATGCGCGCCGTCACCCAGCGCGAGCACGTGGCAGAAGCGGTCTCCGACGCCATCGTCGAACACGGCGACGACGTCACCCTCCACGCCCTTCTGTCCAACGAAGGTGCCCGCCTGTCGCGCTCGGCAAACGAAACGGCTGTTGATCGTGCCAAGGCCAACCCCGAGCTTCATCAGGTCACGGTTTCGCGCACCAGCCTGCCCATCGACCTACTGAACGAAATGTATTTCGAGGTCGAAGAGCGCCTGCGCGAGAAGATCCTCGAAGAAAACGCACGCCTTGATCCCGCCGCGCTGGAAGAAGCGCTGGCTGCGGGGCGTACCCGTGTCGCTACCGATGACGGCTCCCTGCCGCCCGACTATGCCGAGAGCCTCGCCTATGTCGAGGAACTGCGCGCGGCCAGCCAACTGACACCCCAGACCTTGGCCCGCTTCCTGCGCTCGGGCAGCCGCTCCTGCTTCCTGATTGCACTGTCGCAACTGGCCGAAATCGACTTCCACGTCGCGCGCAACATCGTCGAGCGCCGAGAGCTGGATGCGTTGGCTGTGGTTTGCCGCGCTGCCGATCTGGATAAGGCGCTGTTCCTGACCTATGCCGTGGTCCTTCTGAACAATGACGGCAATGCCATGGGCAAGGCGCGCAGCTATGCGGCCATGTATACCTCGCTTGACCGCGATACAGCCCAGCGCACCTTGCGCTTCTGGCGTACACGCCGCGCCGCGATGCAAACCGCCGCCTGATCTACTGTACACGGACAATAAAAAAGGCCCGCATCCCCCGATGCGGGCCTTTTCCATAGACCTGAGGTCCAGACTTACTTCTTGGCGCGGGTGGCGCGGGCCGGCTTACGGCCGCCTTGGCCCAGACCCATTTGCTTGGCCAGATCGGAACGAGCCTTGGCATAGTTCGGAGCAACCATCGGGTAGTCTTTAGCCAGACCCCACTTGGCGCGGTATTCTTCCGGGCTCATGTTGTACTTGGTGCGCAGGTGACGCTTCAACGACTTGAACTTGCGACCGTCTTCCAGGCAGATCAGGAAATCAGGCGTAATGGACTTGCGCAGCGGAACTGCCGGTTCACGCGGTTCCGGTTCTTCTTCGACCGGAGCAACAGTGATGCCCGTCAGCGCGGCGTGAACCTGCGAGATCAGAGCCGGCACGGCTTCTGCAGGTACCATGTTGTTGCTGACGTACGCAGACACGATGTCTGCTGTCATTTCGAGCAGTTCAGGTTTTTCGTCCATTTTAATCCCGCCAGATTGATTGCAATTTCGGGCCATTTGGCTGACCCTATATTTCTTTTGTTAGCGGGGACGCATGGTGGTCAGACGTCGCATGTTGTCAAGTCCGTATTCTTTAAAAGCGTAAATAGAGCGCAAGCTTTAATGTCCAAAACAGATCGCAAACTGTATTTTGGAAGCTTAGAGCCGAAGCGTCTTTTATAAAGAATGCTGATACTTAAAGAAGGCGACTGAGCTTTCGCGCAGAGATTGAATCGAATTCCTGCGGGCCAAAGCACAATGGGCCGCACCAACTGCGCTACAGTTTGAAGTAACGGTATGAAGAGTTAAGTACCACTAATCTCAACGGAACTTTGACGCCGCGTCAATTTTTGAAATCGTCCGACAGCGCCAGCATGGCCGCGCGCTCTGCCGCAGAGAACTGATCGATCAGGTGGTCCTCACCCTCGCGAATTGCACGGATGAGTTGAGGCGTCAGGGCGGACGTCAGCGACCAGTTCCAGTACCGCACGACGGTCTGGGCCCTGTCGACAGCCAGCATGTCATAGACGATCTGAACACGTTCCCAGCGAGGGTCGGAAGAATCGTCCGAACCGGGACGGCGCATCGCCTTCCACAAGAGGGCCAAGTAGCGCTTGGTCAGGCCCGTGGACTTGCAAAGGACCGCTATGGACTCTCCACCCTCGTCGCTGAGGATCTTCGCCGCCGTCAAAGGCTTCACGCCCGCCAGATGGCCGATCTCGGCAACCACATCCGGCGTCAAACCTGTTTCTGCCGCCGAGGCAATAATGCCCTCAAGGCCTTCGAACGGCGACTTCTTGGCGGCCTCGCGGTTACGCTGGCGACGCTCGATGAATTGCAACGCCTTGCGCACAACCGGATCGGACCAACCGTCCTTGGCGGCCACGCTGAACATGTCGACCACCGAGCCCTGCAGGACTTCGCGCGATACGGCAAAGCGGCGCAGGATGACGCTGCGCTCTTCATGGTTGCACCACCAGAACATGACATAGGCACTGGAGGGGCGCAGTTCCGGGCGCTTGAGCAATGCGCCACACAGTTGCGGATATTGGCGCGACAGAGCCACAGCTTCTTCAAGCGAAGTCGTGGGCACCACCGCCTCGCGGTTGTTCAGCACCAGCTCAATCACCTCGACCTCGCCGCGCTCTATCAGAGCCGCACAAACCGCCGGCGAAAGTCCACGACGACCGGCGATCAGCTTGCGGTGTTCGGTGGTGGTATCGCGCGCGCAGGTGATCAGGTCATGATCACTCAAAGACGCGCACTCCAGCAGCAGTTCGCGCGCGACCACAACTTCATCACGCAGCAGCAGACGCAGAATATTGTTCGGGATGTCGGTCAGCGGCACCAGTCGCGCGGCAATCCGGCGACGCTCCTCGACCGAAGCCTGCCGCATCATGTCCACCAGCAGGTCCGCGACGACCGAGCGTTCAAAGGCATTGATACGGCTCGCAGGCAAGCTGACCACGTCCGCCAAGCGGCGAAGCAGCATCAAGCGCGCCCTGTCTGTATCGGCGGCTGGCTTGGAGTCAGGTTTGAACACTGCGGCACTTCCCATACGGCCACTCTGGCACGCGCGGGTTAACTACAAGTGCAAAGCGGGGCCGAAAATGGCCCCGCCGCATATTTCTGCACCTCAGATGTCAACTGCGACAGTAAAGCCGCAGATATCCTTGTTTTTACAGACCTTCGAACAGTGCGGTCGAAAGGTAACGTTCTGCAAAACTCGGAATGATGACCACAATGGTCTTGCCCGCATACTCTTCCTGCTCGGCGAGCCGGAACGCGGCGACCAGTGCAGCACCCGAAGAAATGCCGACAGGAATGCCTTCGGTACGGGCAACCTTGCGCGCCATTTCGAACGCGTCTTCGTTGGCGACCTGCTCGATGCTGTCGATAACGCCTGTGTCGATCACGGGCGGCACGAAACCGGCACCGATGCCCTGAATCTTGTGCGGACCAGGCGCACCACCCGAAAGAACCGGCGAAGCGGTCGGCTCGACGGCCACCATCTTCACGCTTGGTTTCTTGGCCTTCAGCGCATGGCCGACGCCGGTGATAGTGCCGCCCGTGCCAACACCGGCAATGACCACATCCACCGAACCGGCGGTGTCGTTCCAGATTTCCTCGGCCGTGGTGACCTCGTGAATCGCCGGATTGGCGTCGTTTTCGAACTGTGCCGGAGAGATCGAGCCGGGGATTTCAGCCAGAAGTTCCTCGGCGCGGGCAATCGCGCCCTTCATGCCCTTTTCGGCTGGCGTCAGTTCCAGCTTGGCACCCAGCAGCGCCAGCATTTTGCGACGCTCGATCGACATGCTCTCGGGCATGCAAAGGATCAAGTTGTAGCCCTTGGACGCCGCCACAAACGCCAGCGCGATACCGGTATTACCGCTGGTCGGCTCGATCAGGGTCGCGCCCGGCTGGATTTTACCCGCCTGCTCCAGAGCTTCGACCATGGCCACACCGATGCGATCCTTGACCGAGGCAATCGGATTGAAGAACTCCAGCTTGGCCAACACGCGGGCCTTGGGTTTCAATTCCTTGGTCAGGTTCGGCAGCGCCACCAGAGGCGTATCGCCAATCGTATCGACGATGCTGTCGAACACCTTGCCCCGCCCGGACTTCTTGTGGCGGCTGGCATCATAAGAGGTGTTGGACATGGCGATCTCCTTGGCGTTGAATCTTGGCATCAGACATAGAGCGTATACGCCTGCCCACAAGGCAGAGCGTCACAGGATTTCTCAAGATATTTTTAGAAAAACTGGCACGTGACCGCTCATCACGAGCGCGTGCGAGAGATAACGCGCTGTGAAGGATCAAATGACATCACCTCGCGGATCGTCAGCAAGGTGGTGAAGTTGCGCACCCTGTCATCATCGCTCAGCGCCTCGCGGGTAAAGGTGTCATAGGCCTCCATATCCGGCACAACGACATACAGAATGAAGTCCACATGTCCGGTTGTGTACCAAAGACCGTGAACCTCGGGCCGTGACTTCAGCTTGCGCATCAAGGCGTCGATGACGGCAGTCCCTTCGCGCTCCATCTCGACCAGCACATGCATGGTCAGCGCCTTTTCCAACCGCCCGCGATCCACCACCGCAACATCGGCAACGATCACCTTTTCGGCCCGCAAGCGACGCAGGCGTCGCGACACGGCCGATTCCGACAACCCCACCTTCTCCGCCAGTTCCCGTGCAGGCGTCAGGTTGTTCTGGCGTACAAGGTCCAAAAGGCGGTGATCGAAATCATCGAGTGCGAGCGTTTCTTGCATTAAAGATTCCCCTGCGACGGAAACTTGCATCCGCGCGAGCAAACTTGCCAACACAAACGCACGGCGCGGTCGTAGGTTCAAACCATGATCCGTACCGCGTCCTTCCCCGTCACTTCGCGCCTTGGTGTGTATCTGCCCTACCTCGCACTGGTGGGCGGCATCCTGTTCCTGTCTGGCGGAACGTCCTTCGCCAAGACCCTGTACCCCCACGTCGGACCGATGGGCACAGCGGCCCTGCGCGTGGGGTTGTCGGCTCTCATTCTGACAGCCGTGTTCCGCCCTTGGCGCGCGCGGTTTACGCGCGCCGACATCAAAGGACTGGCGCTGTACGGTGCGGTTATGGGGTTGATGAACCTCAGCTTCTATATGGCGCTGAACACCATTCCGCTGGGCGTTGCGCTGGCTATCGAGTTCACAGGCCCGCTGTCCGTGGCGCTGTTTAACGCGCGCAAGCTGATCCACCTCGTCTGGGTGGCGGTGGCTGCGCTGGGACTGGCACTTCTGTTCCCGTTCGACACCTCGGTATCCAACCTCGATCCCGTAGGCTGTGGCTTTGCCGCGCTGGCAGCTCACTTCTGGGCGGGCTACATCGTGTTCGGTCAGCGCGTAGCGCATCTTCCGTCAGGTGCGACTGTTGCCGTCGGCATGGGCTTTGCGGCCATGGTGGTGGTGCCGTTCGGCACGGTGACTGCCGGTGCCTCCCTGCTGTCGCCCGCGATATTGGGCATGGGCGTGCTGGTAGCCCTCGCATCCAGCGCCATTCCGTATTCGCTGGACATGGTCGCCCTTCGCAGCATTCCCAAACGCACCTTCGGTGTTGCCGTCAGTGCCGATCCGGCCGTGGGCGCGCTGGCTGGCCTCCTGTTCCTGAACGAGCATCTGACCTTCATGCAGTGGCTGGCGATTGCAGCCATCATGACCGCCTCCATCGGTGCCGTCCTCACCACGACCCACGCCGCCCGCGTAAACAGCAAGACCACGCCCTCCGATCAGGCTCTCCTCTAAGCACGCAAAAGAAAACCCGCCTCTGCCGGGGGGAGCAAAGGCGGGAAGTGAGGGGACATTCCTGACTGGAAATTCAGTCGTATAGTGATGCGGCCCTGGTACTACTGAGGGGGCAAAGTTAAGTGACCAGGGCCGCCTCGCCTTTAGAAGTCTGCAAACTCAGCGGAGGGGGAACCGTTGACGACTGCTTTCAGGCGAGATCTTTGGCTTACTAAAGCGGGGGACATTCCTCCGCGTAAGCGTTGTTCGGAATGATTTGGTTCCCGGGATACCATTACCCGGGAAGAGGCGTCCTGGTTGCGACCGGTATTGAACCGGCTGACCAGAGCGGCCAGTTGGCGGGTTTCGTTCTGAAGCCCGGTGGCGGCGGCGGTGGTTTCTTCCACCATAGCAGCGTTCTGCTGCGTGACCTGATCCATCTGGTTCACGGCGGCGTTCACCTGACCCAGACCGGTGGCCTGTTCTTGCGAGGACGCGGCGATCTCGGCGGCCAGCGCATCCATCTCGGCGACCTTGGCCGCAATGGTTTCCAGCGCACGACCCGATTCACCGACCAGCTTCACGCCTTCCGCCACTTCGTGAGCGGAGGCCGAGATCAGAGCCTTGATCTCCTTGGCGGCTTCGGCAGAGCGTTGCGCAAGGGTGCGCACTTCGGATGCCACCACGGCAAAGCCGCGACCGCTCTCGCCGGCACGCGCCGCTTCGACGCCTGCGTTCAGGGCCAGCAGGTTGGTCTGGAAGGCAATCTCGTCGATCACACCGATGATGTCGCCAATCTCGGCCGAGCGACGGCTGATGCCATCCATCGCAGCCTGTGCCTTTTGCATGACCTCGCCGGAGCGGTCGGTCTCGGCGCGCGCCTCGACGGCAGCGGTCGAGGCCTGACGTGCCCCTTCCGCGCTGCGTTGGACGGTGGCCGTGATCTGGTCCAGTGCCGCAGCCGTCTCTTCCAGACTGGCGGCTTGCTGTTCGGTGCGGCGGGACAGGTCGTCTGCCGAGTTGGCGATTTCTTCCGAGCCGGTTTTCAGCACACCGACCGCATCGAGCACCTGATCCAGCGCGGTGCGCAGGCTCGACGTGGCACCGTTGAAGTCGTCCTTCACGCGCTGATGGGCCCCTTCCAGCGCCACCTCGATGGAGGCCCGCAAGTCCCCTTCCGAAAGCTTGGCAAGGTTGTCGGCCAGAACTTCGACCAGACGGCTTTGGGCCGCTTCGGCGGATTGACGCTCGGCCTCGGCACGGCGGGCGGCCTGTTCGGCCTCGGTGATGTTTATGGCCAGTTTGACCACCTTCACCGCACGGCCGTTGTCGTCCAGAACGGGGTTATAAGAGGCTTCCAGCCACACTTCTCGCTGGCCCTTGGCCATGCGGCGGAATTTCTTGGCGACAAAGCGCCCGTCATTCAGTTCACGCCAGAAAGCAGCGTATTCGGCCGTGGCGGCTTCGGCCGGATCCATGAACATGCGGTGGTGCTGGCCGCGGATCTCATCCAGCGAATAGCCCATGGTCTTCAGCAGGTTTTCGTTGGCATCAATGATGGTGCCGTCGAGTTCAAACTCGATCACTGCCTGGGAGCGACCTATGGCGGCCATACGGCGCTCCAACTCTTGAAGTCGGACAGTATCCTGCGCAGCTTGGGGGTTCTTTCTGAACATGGAGCGCTTTCGAACTTGATGTGGTTGGGGTCAGCCTTCACCGTGGATCATGGCTTCGGAAACCTTTCTTTTTCTAATGACAGCGTTACGTCAAAACGCGCAGCCTAAGGTTTACCCGCGATTAACCATAACTGCGGCACAGCAAAGGTTGAGCCCATTTAACGCGCGCGTACGCGCCGGATATCCGCCTTGCGCCAGCTAATCGCAGCCGCCCAATCCATCGAACCCATCGTGGTCACCGGCAAGGTGGCGGGCGTTAACGGCCTGCTGATCGAAAGCCGTGGCGGCTTGTCGCGCTTGGCGGTCGGTGCACGCGCCGAGATCAGCCGCCGTGGCCAACCGCCCCTGCCTGCAGAGGTTGTCGGCTTCCGCGATGCCAAGGCGCTACTGATGCCCTATGGCCCTGTCGAGGGCGTAGCCCCCGGTGCCGATATCAAGATTTTGGAAGCCGCCGCGTCGGTCAGCCCGACCACCCAATGGCTTGGCCGTATCATCGACGCCTTCGGAGAGCCGATCGACAGCAAGGGCCCGCTGCCCCAGGGCGGCCAGCCCTATACGCTCAAGGCCTCGCCCCCTCCCGCGCACTCGCGCGACCGTGTGGGCGAGCGTCTGGACCTCGGCGTGCGCTCGATGGACGTGTTCACCACCACCTGCCGTGGCCAGCGGCTTGGCATCTTCGCAGGTTCCGGCGTGGGTAAGTCGGTGTTGCTGTCCATGCTGGCGCGTCAGGCGACCTGTGATGTCGTGGTCGTCGGCCTGATCGGTGAACGGGGCCGCGAAGTGCGCGAGTTCATCGAAGAGACACTGGGCGAGGACGGCCTGCGCCGCGCGGTCGTCGTGGTCGCCACCTCGGACGAACCAGCCCTGAAACGCCGCCAAGCTGCTTATATGACCATGGCGGTGGCCGAATACTTCCGCGATCAGGGTCTGGAAGTCCTGTGCCTGATGGACTCCGTCACGCGCTTTGCCATGGCCCAGCGCGAGATCGGTCTGGCGGCGGGCGAGCCGCCGACGACCAAAGGCTATACGCCGACCGTCTTTACCGAACTGCCGAAGCTGCTGGAGCGCGCTGGTCCCGGCCCGCGCCTGCCGGACGGTCGCCAAGCCGGACCCATCACCGCCCTGTTCACCGTGCTGGTGGACGGCGGCGACCACGACGAACCCATCGCCGATGCCGTGCGCGGTATTCTGGACGGCCACATCGTCATGGACCGCAAGATTGCCGAGCGAG
>NZ_JSYD01000037.1:0-38399 GCF_054824005.1 Brevundimonas sp. GN22
ACGGCCCTCCGGAGAAATCCGGGGGGCCGTCTTTGTTTGGCCAAGGGGCATTGTGTGCCCACCGGAATGGCTACGTGTCGATTAGGGCTCCTGAAACGCGGTTCCGATCTTGGTTTTTAGTCGAAGCGCCCCCAGTACGGCCCTGCCTGCACTGGTATTTTAAGGGATTGCCCCCTAATATTCCTTCTGCGGATGCCGTCTGATGCGCCGCGTTATGGGCTCTACCCCTTTCGATGTTGACCATCGCTATCGCCGTCGTACTGCTTCTGGTGGTGCTGAACGGTATGTTCGCAATGACCGAGCTCGCGGTCGTCTCTTCTCGTAAATCCAGACTTCAAGCCCGTGCCGAGCGCGGGGACCGCGGTGCGAGAGCCGCCCTGAAGCTGGCCGAAGAGCCAACTCAGTTCCTTTCCGCTGTTCAGGTCGGCATCACGCTGATCGGTATTCTGGCCGGTGCATACGGTCAGGCCAGCATTGCGGGTCAGCTCAAATTGATGTTGGCCCAGACGTTTCCTGCCGTCGCGCCCTATTCGCAAGTCATTTCGACCGGCGTCGTGGTTGTGGGCATCACCTATATCTCGCTGATCGTAGGCGAGTTGGTGCCAAAGCGTCTGGCGCTGATCTTCCCTGAGACCATTGCATCGAAGATGGCCGGACCGATCTCGAAGATGGCGTTGGTTATGAAGCCATTCGTGCTTCTGCTGACGGCTTCGACGTCGGGCATCCTCAAACTGATGGGCGTCAAGGACCGCGACGGTTCGGACGTCACCCAGGAAGAGGTCGAGAGCATGATCGCCGAGGGCACTTCGGCCGGTCTGATCGAGCCACAAGAGCAGGAAATGATCGAAGAGATCATGACACTCGGCGACAGGCCCATTCGCGTGGCCATGACGCCTCGCCACGAAGTCTACTGGATCGCCCTGAATGAGGATGAAGCGACGCTGCGCAAGGAAATCCGGGAATGCGGATACTCGCGTATTGTTGTGACGCGCGACAGCGATGTCGATAGCCCCCTGGGCGTGGTCCATAAGAAGGATGTCCTGGACAGCCTGCTGGACACCGGCAAGATCAATCTTGAGCCGCTGATCAACGAACCGGCCTTTATCCCGCAGTCCACCTCGGTGCTGAAGGCTCTCGATATTCTCAAGAGCTCACGTGTGCACATGGCCTTCGTGGTCGATGAGTACGGCAGCTTTGAAGGTGTAGTGACGGCCACGGATCTTCTGGAGATGATCGCCGGCGACTTTGACGAGGATCACGACGAACAGCACGTGGCTATCCGCCTCAGAGAGGATGGAAGCTGGATCGTGGATGGGCAGGTCGATCTAGAAGAACTCGAAGAAGCGCTGGGCGAAGAGTTCGGCGAACATGAAGGCTTCCACACGGTGGCTGGCCTGGTCCTTCACAACCTCTCGCGATTGCCGGAGGAGGGCGAGGTGCTTCGTCTGGGGCGCTTCGAGGTTGAAGTAATCGATATGGATGACCGTCGGATCGACAAGTTGCTGTTCCGGACTTCATTCAAAGGCGACGATGCTGATATCAACGCCGCGAATTAGATCTTTGATATAGCTAAGCTTTCTACGGGCCTGCCGATGCAATCGGCAGGTCTTTTTTTGACAAAAATATACAATTGAAAAACCCGCGGTACTGGAGCGCTTTTGGCGACCTGTGCCTTGAGGCAAGATCGTAAATACTTGCGGGGTCGTACTCCGCGTTGAACCCTTCCAGCCCTACGTAGTTTTACAAATACGCGGGACCGCGGACGGAGCCTGCTGAAAACAGCATCAGGTCCCCAGCTTGGCTGTTTTGATCTGAATATGACGATGGGACTGTGATTTAGGTTCGATATTCCCGTCACGGCCAAAAGCTCGATCTATCCACACGAGTGGTAGATCAAAAGATTTCCACTAAATATGTAAACTCGAAGCTTAAGCATTAGCTTTGCTATTGGCTGTTTACCTTATTGGGTAATTGGGCCGATCTATACATGTTTAACAAATTATAGCTTTGCTTCTAATCTTATCCCTTACGCGCGCTTAACCATTTATGTCTCCCTGCGTGCAGGAACAAACATTATTGATCTGCCGTTCCTCGAGACTAAGGTCGAATAATGTCCGCAATAGTGGGTCGATAGGGAGTCCGTTATGCTTAAGCTCGACGATATGAGTGGTTTCTCTGTACATAATGTTGGTAAGGGTGACCAAGTATCCGGGGTCTCTGGCCAACGCGATGCTTTTGTAATTCAGGCTCCTCCCGAAGATATTCGGAACAACGCCCGTGAGGGATCGGATTTGGTGATCCAGTTCCGTGATGGAACTAATATCAGGATCAACGGATACTTTGATCAGTATGACGATGGTGATCAGGTGGTCCTGGTCGACGGCGACCGTTCCTTCAGGGTCGACTTCTCCGATGCGTTGAGCTCCGAAGGCGATGGTATTGCCGAGGCGCTTGTGGCCTATGTCCCGATCGGGACCGAAAATAATGCGCTGCTGGCTCTATTGGGTGTCGCAGCTGCAGGGGCCGGGTTGGCGGCGGCTGTAAGCGGTGACGATAGCCCCAAGGTTTCTGAGCCGACGCCGCCGATCCGTATTCCGGATAAGCCTGCAAAGCCTAGCAGCTACGTCGACAATGTTGGCGACGTTCAATCCCCGTCCAGCACCGCCGCTACGACGGATGACACTACTCCAGGCATCAACATCGGGACCGGCCTGACCGATAAGCCCAAGCTTTATGTGAATGGGGTGGAGATCCCTTCCACCTATAATGCTGCGACGGGCGTGCTCACGCCAAACGCGCCCTTGGGCGAGGGCCGCAACACCATCACGATCACCCTCACCAGTCCAGAAGGTCCCCCACATTATCCTCATAACCCGTCGGAGCGGCTTGTGCCGCTGGACGACACCTTGCTGGTGGAGACGAGGATCAGCCCGCGCGACGTCGCCTTCATCCATCCGGGGCAGGCCGCCAATGTGAAGATCACCGCGTTTGATTCCTCGATCTACGGGAAGCTGCCCGCCACGGTCGAGCGTATTTCGGCGAACTCCATCACCGATGAGAACGATAAGCGTATCCAATACTATCGCGTCTATGTCCGCACCAAGAACGCGTATGTGCAAACGCGCAACGGGCGTCGCATGCCGATCATACCGGGCATGGTCGCCGAGACAGAAGTGAATACGGGTCGTCGTACCGTTATGAGCTATCTGCTCAAGCCTCTGAACAAGGCCAAGGAAGCTCTCAGAGAGCGCTAAGGCCGGAACAGAAAATGGGCCACGCGGCAAAAGCTGCGTGGCCCTTTCCCTTGCAAGGAAGAGAAACAAAGGGGATCGGCGCGAGCCTATTCAGACTTGGTCTGATTGCTCCAGACCGAGACGACCCCCAGCACGATCATGAACAGGGTGAAGGCACCGATGATCGGGAAAACAGCGAGGGCAGCGGAAGCGGTCATGTGCAAATCTCCTTTGCCCAGACCCTATTCCCGCTCCAGGTTCGCGCCTTGAGATAGATCAAATAGCAAAGCTCTGCGTACCCGAATTTTTGTGCGCGTGGATCACCGTCAGTTTTACGCTCCCATCAGAGTTCACGCCGCTGACTTGAGCGACCTCTTCGCAGAGGGTGAGGGGGTGGGACCGGTGACTGATAAGGATCAGGCCCTGACCCGACGTCGCCAGATGGGCGCGCAGGTGTTTGATGACTTCACACTCTGTTGCCGCGTCCAGTCCCTCGGTCGGTTCGTCCAGAATGAGGAAGGGAGCAGGGCGTAAATACGCCCGCGCCAAGCCCAGGCGCCGTCTCTCGCCGCCTGATAGAGCGTTGCCGTTTTCGCCCGTGGGCATCGCCAAGCCCGATCCTGATGCCCGGATGCGAACATCCAGACAGGCGCGCTCGAGAGCGCTCCACAATTCTGCATCGGTGGCGTTCGGGGCGGCCAGTCGCAGGTTGTCCGCGACGCTGCCATTGATGAAATGGGTCTGCTGCGCAGCATAGGCGAACAAGCTCCGCGTCCGTTGTGGAGACAGGCGCGACAGGTCGTGCCCGCCCATCCGGATATTACCTTCGGGCGCGGGGCGCAGCTTCATCAGTTGTTCGACAAGGGTGGACTTGCCCGCCCCCGAGGCACCGCAGATGCCGAGGCGGCTGCGCGGACGCAGGGGAGAGAGGCCCTTGATATCGATGTACGATTGCACGCGTTCGTCATCGCGATAGGATTTTGCCGAAGCCATCAGGGCATCCAGACGTGCCGTGGCCATCTCGACCTCGCCCCGCTGCCCGATAGCGCCGACCAGCGTGCCGCAGGCGTCCAGCACCGCGATGGCGCTTAACAAGGCCAGCGCCATCAGAGCCGCAGATCCCGATGCGGTGGTCAGGACGACGAGGACCACCGATGCTGCCATAGCGAGGCTCTGGACGAGGGCTAGCCACGCCGTACCTCTCGCCAGCTTTTCGCGTGCCTCGACATAGGGAACGGCGTCCGCATTGACCCGATCGCACGCCCACGACGACATGCCATAGGCGCGCAGTTCAGGGGCGGCCGCAGAGAGGCTGGAGAGTGTGTCCTTCAGTTGGCCTGCGGTGGTGCGAACCTGTCGTCCTGCCTCCTGGGTCACGCGTTTGGCCAGCAGGACAGCGCAAACGATGTAGGCCAGACCAATCAGGGCGACGCCCATAGCCACCGGCCAGCCGGCAAATGCGCAGGTGATGACGCCCGCTGCGATGCCGGCACCGGCGCCCCACGGCGCAGACAGGCGCACGAACCGGTTCTGGACCGCATCGACATCCTGCATCAGTCGTGCCGAGGCCTCGCCGCTGGACAGCGACTGTCCTTTGTCCGAGCGGGCGATGGCCGCGAACAGTTGGGGGCGCAGGGCTGCCAGTGCGTGGAGCGCCGCATTGTGGCCGGTGACGCGTTCGCCATAGCGGGCCGCGGTCCGGACAATCGCCAACAGCCGGATCATGGCGCTGGGGATCATATAGTTGAACGCCTTGGCGACCAGCGGGCCGCCCAGACCTGCGATGGCGGATGCGGTCAGGAACCACGCCGATAGTCCCAACAGGACAACGGCCGCTACCGCGACAGCGGCTGCGCAGACGCTGGCGGCCAGCAGGTGGCCGAACTGGGCCTTCTCCTGTTGCCGGATCAGGTCGTGGATAGACGGGCGGCTGGTCACAGGCGGCTTCATAGGGACACCACACGGTCGGCCAGACGGGCAATCTCGTCGCTATGGGTCGCGATCAACGTCGTTCGGCCGCGTGCCACGTCTTTGAGAACGGGCAGGAGGGCGCGTTCGGACGCAGTGTCCAGATGGGCCGTCGGCTCGTCGAGGATCAGGATAGGGGCAGGTTTCAGGAAGGCGCGCGCCAGACCGAGGCGTCGACGCTCGCCCCCTGACAAGCCGCCACCGCGTTCATCAATGACGCGGCTGAGGTCGCCCGATAGACCGGCCTGTGCGGCGGCCTGCATCACCTGGCGCGTCGTAGCGGCAGGATAGGCGAGGCGGATATTGTCCTCGACAGTTCCGGGCACGACCATGGGGGCCTGTCCGGCATAGGCGACAAAAGGCACCAGATCGAGTTCGGCGCTCAGGGCGATGCCATCCACGCGGATGGTGCCCGCGCCGACGGGGACCAGACCCAAAAGGCTGTGCAGCAGGCTGGATTTGCCCGACCCGCTGGGGCCGACGAGGGCAATGGTCTGTCCAGCAGCGATGTCGAGGGTGAAGCCCTGCACGACAGGTGCAGCACCGTCATAGGTGATGGCGATGCTTTCAAACGCGATAGCCGGAGCCTTGGTTAGGGATATAGCCTTGCGGTCTAGTGTAGGCTTGGCGGCTTCCAGCGCTTGCAGAGCGGGTACGGCGGAATCTGCGGCCTGCCGTTCGTGATAGGCGGCTGCGAGGCGTCGCATGGGTTGATAGACCTCCGGTGCGAGGGCCAGCAGGAAGAAGGCCTTACCCAAAGTCAGGGTGTCGGGCGCAGGAAACGGTAGAATGCGCAGCAGGTTAAAGCCGCAATAGACGGCGACCAGCGCGACCGAGAGCGCCGAAAAGAACTCCAGTATCGCCGACGACAGGAAGGCTACACGCAGGACCCGGGCGGTCCGCACGGCCAAAGCGTGGGAGGCACCGGCAATTGTGCGGGTTTGGGAGCCCTCGGCCTCGAATGCCAGAATGGCTGGCAGGGCGCGTATGCGGTCCAGAAACAGACCGGATAAACGCTCCATCGCCTGAAACTGACGGCGGCTTTCGCTTGCAGCCGCCATGCCGATCAGCGCCATGCCGATCACAAACGGGAGCAGGGTGAACAGCAGAATGCCCGCAGCGAACGGGCTTGCAATCGCGGCTGCGGCAATCAGCACCAGAGGTACTATAGCGGCTGCAAATCGCGCGGGAGCGAACTTGGCGAAATAGCCGTCCAGCGCATCGATGCCCTCGATAAAGGCCGTCATGGCTGCGCCGTCGGACAGCTTTCCGACAAACACTGCGGGGGCCAGCGATTGACGCAGTCCCGTTTTGACGGTCCCCGCAACCTTGGCCGCTTGTCCCGCTGCAAACTGGGCCAAAAGTCCTCTGGCAACCAAGCTGCCGACCGCGAGCGCGGCACCCGGTGCGACCGCAGACAGAACGGGGGTAGATCCTGCTGCCGCGTCAATCGCTCTACCCATGGCCCAGCCCAAACCAGCAGCAAAGCCGATGGCTGGCAGGGCATCCGCAAGCGTGAGCAGACCCACGACCTGCATCGGCCGTTTCCAGTCGTTAGTTGCGGACTTGAGCCAGCGTGCCGTGGCGCGACTGTCGGGCAGGGTGTCGGTCATGGATATCCTTGCGAGCCTCCGCAAAGGCCGTGCGTACGCGATGAACCCACTTCTAACCCGCGCGCGCATAAGTTGGCTTTGATCGAGATCAAGGCGGGCTATTCAACCCTGAGCTAGGGCAGGTGCAATGCCGATGGACATGCATCGGCGGTCAGGAGCCTTAGTCATGATCGACCTTGCGGTCGTGGACCTATCGCGCCTTCAGTTCGCACTGACGGCGCTATACCACTTTCTATTCGTGCCCCTTACGCTGGGGCTGTCCTTCATGCTGGTCATCATGGAGTCGATCTATGTGATGACCCGTCGTCCGATCTGGCGGACGATCACTCGTTTCTGGGGCACGCTGTTCGGCATCAACTTTGTGCTGGGCGTCGCCACGGGCATCACCATGGAATTCCAGTTCGGCATGAACTGGAGCTACTACTCCCACTATGTGGGCGACATCTTCGGTGCGCCGCTGGCCATCGAGGGTCTGATGGCCTTCTTCCTTGAAGCGACGTTTGTGGGACTGATGTTCTTCGGCTGGGACAAGCTGAAGCCGCACGCCCACCTGTTCGTGACCTTCATGGTGGCGCTGGGTACCAACTTGTCGGCCCTGTGGATACTTATCGCCAACGGCTGGATGCAAAATCCGGTCGGTGCCGCCTTCAACCCCGACACCATGCGTATGGAAGTCGTGGACTTCATGGCGGTGCTGTTCAATCCGGTCGCACAGGCCAAGTTCGTGCACACGGTTTCGGCGGGCTATGTGATCGCATCGGTCTTCGTGCTGGGCGTCTCGGCCATCTACATGCTTAAGGGCAAGCACACAGGGTTTGCCAAGCGTTCGATGACGGTGGCCGCGGCCTTCGGTCTGGCCTCGTCGCTGTCGGTGGTCGTGCTGGGCGATGAGTCGGGCTATGCCCTGACCGATAACCAGAAGATGAAGCTCGCGGCGCTCGAGGCCATGTGGCACACCGAGGAAGCCCCTGCCGGGCTGACGGCCATCGGCTTCCCGAGCCTGAAGGATCGCCAGACCCATTACGAGGTCAAGGTCCCCTATGTGCTGGGCCTGATCGCGACCCGCAGCGTCGATAAGCCGGTTGCCGGTATCCTCGAACTGGTCGCCATTTCCGAAGACCGTATCGAGCGTGGCGTCGTCGCTTACGACCAACTCGAAAAGATCAAGGCCGATCCGACCGACATGCTTGCACGCGGCGAGTTCGAGAAGGTCCGCAACGATCTGGGCTATGGCCTGCTGCTGAAGCGTTTTGTCGAAGATCCGCGCATGGCCACCCCCGCTCAGATCAAGGAAGCGGCTTGGTACACTGTGCCGAACGTGCCGGTGATGTTCTGGTCGTTCCGCGTGATGGCGGGCATCGGCTTCCTGATGATCGGCCTGTTCGCGACGGCCTTCGTCCTGTGCACTCTGCGCAAGCACGAGACCAAATGGTTCCTGCGTCTGGCAGTCCTGGCCATGCCGCTGCCGTGGATTGCGGCCGAGTTCGGCTGGGTTCTCGCCGAGGTGGGCCGTCAACCGTGGGCCGTTGAAGGCGTTCTGCCGACTTTCCTTGGCGCATCCAGCCTGACGGTTCCGCAGCTGTGGGCCACGATTGTCGGCTTCACTGTCCTTTATGGCGCGTTGGCGGTGGTCGAAGTCGGCCTGATCGTTCGCACCATCAAAATGGGCCCGTTCCACGAGCAGGAACAACAGGCGCTGTTCGAGGGCGAAGACGCCCCGATGGTTGCTCAGGAAGGATAAGCGAAGATGGAACTGCTTCTCGATTTTGCCACGCTTCGCGTGATCTGGTGGGCGCTGGTTGGCATTCTGCTGATCGCGTTTGCCTTGACGGACGGGTTCGACCTCGGCGTCGGTGCCCTGCTGCCCTTCGTCGCCAAGACGGATGAAGAGCGCCGCATGGTGATCAACACCGTGGGCGCAACGTGGGAGGGGAACCAGGTGTGGTTCATCCTCGGCGGCGGTGCGATTTTCGCCGCATGGCCGTTTGTCTATGCCGTCAGCTTCTCCGGCTTCTATCTGGCCATGTTCCTGGTGCTGTCGGCGCTAATCCTGCGTCCGGTCAGCTTCAAGTATCGCTCCAAGCGACCGGAAGCCAAATGGCGTTCGTTTTGGGATTGGTGCCTGTTCATCGGCGGCTTTGTACCGGCGCTGGTGTTCGGTGTGGCCATGGGCAATGTGCTGGCCGGTGCGCCGTTCCGTCTGGATGACACGATGCGTGCCTTCTATGACGGCAGCCTGCTGGGCCTGTTCACGCCGTTCACTCTGGTCGCTGGCCTGCTGTCGGTCACGATGCTGGTTCTGCACGGTGCCGCATGGCTGGGCCTGAAAGCTGAAGCTGGTCCGGTACAGGAACGCGCCCGCAAGATCGCCTTTGTGGCCGGTGCGCTGGGTATCATTCTGTTCGCGGTCGGTGGCCTGTTCATCGCATTTGGCGATATGGGCTTCCGCTATGCGGGCGAGGTGGACATCAACGGTGCTTCCAACCCGCTGCGTACGGCCATGGTCGCCGCTCCTGGGGCATGGATGGACAATTATGCCAAGTATCCGTGGATGATGCTGGCTCCGGCGCTGGGCTTCATCGGTATTGTGATCGCCCTGATCGGCATGAAGTCGCGCAAGGAAGTGCTGGCTTTCGGTGGTTCGTCGGCTTCGGCTGCCGGTATCATCGCCACGGTCGGTGCTTCGATGTTCCCCTTCATTCTGCCGTCGACGGCGGATGCCAACTCCAGCCTGACGGTGTGGAACGCCTCGTCCAGCCATCTGACCCTGTTCATCATGCTGGGCTGCACGGTAGTCTTCCTGCCGCTGATCCTGATCTACACGGCGTGGGTCTATAAGGTGATGTTCGGTCGCTCGACGACCACGGCGCTGAAGACCAACCCCGACCTGTACTAAGACTAAGGAGAGAAACTGATGTGGTATTTCGCCTGGATCCTTGGCCTTGGACTGGCCGTGGCGTTTGGCGTCCTGAACGGGCTGTGGCACGAGTTCCGCCTGTTCGACGAAGGGGATGAGGGTCGCTCCGAACCCTGACCTTCGGATCTGACCTTCTGAAAGGCCCTCCCTGACTTCGGTCGGGGAGGGCCTTTCTTTGAGCTGACGAAATAAAATCAATAGGTTGAGCCAGATCAAAGCCGCCCAAGACAGTAGGGCGCATCGTCTCTTCAGACATCGAAGCCCGTCTCCATTTCCACGGGTGATGTATTGAGGAAGACGCTTATGAAAACCTCTGCTGCTCTACTGGCTGCGGCCTCGGTTCTGTGTGTTGCCGGTGGTGCCTCGGCGCAGGCTCCGGCTCCCGAACAGGTCGGCAAGGGCACGCTGATCGTGACCGCTCGCATGACCGGTGTGCTGCCGCAGGCCGATGATGCCATTACCGATGCGGCCGGTGCGGCCTCGGGCCTGAATGTCGATGTGTCCGATGACTGGATGCCGACGCTGGGCTTTACCTATTTCGTTTCGGACCACTGGGCGGTCGAAGGCATTCTTGGTGCGACCCAGCATGAGGTGAAGGCCAAGGGCGCAGGTACCGATGTCACCGTACATGAAACCTGGGTCCTGCCGCCTATCGTGACGGCCCAGTATCACCCGACCCCGAACGCCCGCATCAGCCCCTATGTCGGTGCCGGTGTCAGCTACATGGCCTTTTTCGAGGGCAAGGACAAAAACGGCTTCACCGTCGATATCGATGACGCCTTCGGCGTCGCGCTGCAGGCAGGGGCCAATGTGAACCTGTCGGGTCCGTGGACGCTGAACGTGGATGCCAAGAAGGTGTGGTTCGACACGGACGCCAGCATCAATGTCGGCGCTCTGAAATCGAACGTCAGCCTTGATCCGTGGGTGGTCTCGGTCGGCGTAGGCCGCAAGTTCTGATCATGAAAAAGGGCGCGCTCCCAAGGAAGCGCGCCCTGATCATTCAATGCGAACTCAACCTTCGCCTTCGGCCAAAGCCAGCAATCGGTCCGGATCGGTGATCTCTACGTCGTTACCGGGCAGGAGCCGGATCATTCCCGACGTCTTGAGCTGGGTCATGACGCGGCTGACTGTCTCGATGGTCAGACCAAGATAGTCGGCGATATCCAGACGGGTCATCGGCAGCAGGACGTGGTTGACCGCGCCGCCCAGTTGTTGCTGTCGCTCGCCCAGACGGATGAGGAAGCTGGCCAGACGCTCTTTTGCGGTCTTACGACCCAAGAGGACGATCTGTTCCTGTGCAGCCATCAGCTCGTCACCGGCCAGCGAAACTAGTCGGTGTTCCAGTGCGGGCATTGCATTCAGCAACTGATCGAAGTCACCGCGTTTGAACCGGCAGGCCTGCAGCGGCGTAAGAGCCTCAGCGGTCACCGTGGATACGCTGCGCCCGCCAAGGCCAAGGAAGTCCCCCTGGAACAGGAAGCCGGTGATCTGGCGACGGCCATCCGGCAGGATGCGGTACAGTTTCACTGCACCCTCGACCACGTTGAACACGAAGGGATTTGGATCACCCTCGTGGACCAGCGCCTGACCGGCGCTGACATTCACGTTTTCGCTGTTGTAGGCCATGTTTTGCAGTTCATGGCCCTTCAGATCAGCGCAAACGCCCAGCGGGCGTGCGCCGCAGGTGGCGCACGGGTGCACGTCTTCAAGCGCAATATCTTTTTGCTCGGACAAAGGACTTACGGTCTTCACTAAATAATCTCCGAGCGAGCGCAGCCCCGCATAAGCCTTACTATAGCGGTCTTCGGTATCGAAGGCGAACAGTGCGCAATCCTAGGTCAGGGACTTGGCTTCACCATTGGGCCGATTGTCCGAGCTTGGCGCGTCCGGCAGGATTCTCAGCGCGGCGCGCATGGAAGACGCCAGTTGGTGCAGCTCGCACTCCAGCGCCTCGCGCACCAGCGGCCGGACCCCCATCTCTCGCACGAACAGTGGCCCTGCCCAGACGGTCTCGCCATGGTCCAGATCAGGTTGTCGCCACCAGCAGACGAAGCCGAGGATGCCACCCCTCTGGTTACGCGCCACCAGAATGCCCCGCCCGTCAGGATCGGCGCGCCAATCGCACAGGAAGTTCTGCCAGCGCGACTCCTCAAGATCCGGCTTGGCCCATACGGCGAGGCTGTAGGCCGCGGTCGCATCGTCCGGACCCAACGGCTTGATGATCAGGCCGGACAGGGGGAGGGAAGGCGTGGGTAGGGTCGAATGCAGATCAGGCATGAGACCATGTGAAGCACACCGTGCCTTTTGGCCTTGATTTGGATCAAGGGTGCTCCGACGCTGTTATGGCAATGTTCGTTCATAGTTAGCCAACGGTGGGAGAGACGCATGGCACCTTCGAATGTCGAACCGGTTCACGGGCGGGCCGCCTTGGCGATTCTCAAACTGTTGAGCCGCCAGAGCCTGATGACTTTAGCGGTCAACCGTCCGGACGGACGTCCGCATGCCGCCACACTGGGCTATATGAACGACGGGCTGAACCTTTACTTTATCACCGCCACAGACAGCGAGAAGGCTGCGAATATCCAGGCCGACCCGCGCGTGGGTATCGCTATACGCGGTGACGCAGAAGAAGGCGAAGCGGTCGGTGTATCCATTGATGGCCGAGCCGCGATCCTGACCGACATGGCCGAGATCGAACATGTGCTGGGTCTGATTCTGGAACGCGCGCCGGAAATATCGCCTTGGGCTCCGGGGCTGGGCCAGACGGTTGTGTTCAAGGTGATTCCCGAAACCATCGAGGCTGTGGCCGTCATCGACAGCCGCAGCCACGCGCAGACCTATTCTATCGGTGATACCGAGGCTGTGATGGCCGAAGTCAGCTATGAGCCCAGCGCTGTAGCGCGACTTTTCTGAAAAAATCGGGGGTTAAGCGCAACTTGTGCCGTTTGGCCCCTTGAAATGCCCGTGGGGGTCAGGCATACGGCGGCCTCTGGCGAGGGTCGCGCTTCTGGATCACATCCGCAGCGCGAAGATCTTTGTCCGGGACACTAGGAGTTTAGCTCAGCTGGTAGAGCATCGGTCTCCAAAACCGAGGGTCGTGGGTTCGAGTCCCTCAACTCCTGCCATTCCCCCTGTTGCATTCGTATGGGAGTTCCCATGTGATGCAGCAGGAACCAGAGATTGAAGAGACGTCACATGGCCAAGGCGAAGACCCCGCGCGGCCGCCGCAATACGGCGACCCAGACTGCAGCAGCCCAAGGTGCCGCTACGGTTAGCGTCGACGCTCCGTCGCCCAAGAAGAAAACCTCTATCCCGCAGTTCGCTAGCGAAGTGCGGGCCGAGGCTCGCAAGATCACGTGGCCTTCGCGCAAGGAAACCTGGATCACCTCGGTGATGGTTTTCATTATGGTGGCTATCGCATCGGCATTCTTCTGGATTGTTGACTTCGCCCTGACCTTCGCTTCGAAAATCATCCTCGGCTTCGGCGGATAATAGGAAACGCGCACATGAGCGACGCAGCGGCCAATCCCCGCCATAAATGGTACATCGTCCACGCCTACTCGAACTTCGAAAAGAAGGTTGCCGAGTACCTGCGCGATCAAGCCAAGCAACAAGGCCTTGAAGACAACTTCTCCGAAATCCTCGTTCCTACCGAGGATGTCGTCGAGATTCGTCGTGGCCGTAAGGTCAACTCCGAACGCAAATTCTTCCCGGGCTATGTGCTGGTGAAGATGGAGATGACCGACCAAGCCTATCACCTGGTCAAGAACACCCCGAAGGTCACCGGTTTCCTCGGTGCCGCTGGTGGCACCAAGCCGCTGCCGGTTTCGGAACGTGAAGTCCAGAACATCATCGGTGCAGTGGAAGAGGGCGTCGAGCGTCCGAAACCCACCATCCACTTCGACATCGGCGAGAAGATCAAGGTCACCGACGGTCCGTTCGCCAGCTTCGACGGTACGGTCGAAAGCGTCGACGAAGAAAACACCCGTCTGCGTGTTACCGTCTCGATCTTCGGTCGCGCTACTCCGGTCGATCTGGAGTACAACCAGGTGGAGAAGGTCGGCGAATAAGCCACCTGCCACAGGTTCAAGATTTCAAAGGCCGCGTCCCTCCGGATGCGGCCTTTGTTTTATATCGGTTGATGTTTCGCATTGGTCGATTTGCGTTTGTGCGGGCGCTCTGTTAAACGCGCGCCTTCGCTTCGCAGTCGTCTGACTCGCGGTGCGTCAAATCCGTGGGAGGCAGCCATGCCAGACCACGGCTCACCGATCCGGCTTTTCCTGCCGGGTTCATTGTTAGGAGAGACAAATGGCCAAGAAGATTCTCGGCTACATCAAGCTGCAAGTGCCGGCACAGTCGGCCACGCCGTCGCCGCCGATCGGCCCGGCTCTGGGTCAGCGCGGTGTGAACATCATGGGCTTCTGTAAGGAGTTCAACGCTCGCACCGAGAAGGTTGCCAAGGGCACCCCGCTGCCGACCATCATCACCGTCTACCAAGACAAGTCGTTCACCTTCGTCACCAAGACGCCGCCGGCGACCTGGTACCTGAAGGAAGCTGCCAAGATTAAGTCGGGCGCTGCTAAGACCGGCCGTGAAACTGCAGGCAAGATCACCGTGGCTCAAATGCGCGAAATCGCAGAAGCCAAGATGAAAGACCTGAACGCTAACGATCTGGACGCTGCGACCAAGATCATCGAAGGCTCGGCTCGCGCCATGGGCCTCGAAGTTGTGGAGGCCTAATCCAGATGGCTAAGCAAACCAAAGCTCAAAAAGCACGCGTCGGCGTCTCGGAAGACCTGATCGCCTACGGCGACGCAATCAAGCTGGTTAAGGACAACGCCAAGGCGAAGTTCGACGAAACCATCGAAATCGCTGTGAACCTGGGCGTTGACCCGCGTCACGCTGACCAACAGGTCCGCGGCGTGGTGAACCTGCCGTCGGGTACCGGCCGTGACGTTCGCGTCGCTGTTTTCGCCAAGGACGCCAAGGCTGACCAAGCCCGCGAAGCTGGTGCAGAACACGTCGGTGCAGAAGACCTGTACGAGAAGATCGCTGGCGGCTTCATGGAATTCGACCGCGTTATCGCGTCGCCGGACATGATGGCCCTGGTTGGTCGCCTCGGTAAGGTGCTGGGCCCGCGCGGCCTGATGCCGAACCCGAAGGTCGGCACCGTGACCCCGAACGTTGCTCAAGCTGTTAAAGACGCCAAGGGCGGCGCAGTTGAGTTCCGCGTCGAGAAGAACGGTATCGTTCACGCCGGTATCGGCAAGGCTTCGTTCACCCAGGAAGCTCTGGACCTGAACGTCAAGGCTTTCGTCGACGCTCTGTCGAAGGCCAAGCCGGCTGGTGCCAAGGGCACCTACATCAAGCGTATCACGCTGTCCTCGACCATGGGTCCGGGCATCAAGGTTGATCCGGCTTCGGCTGGCGCCTGATAGGCTTGCCGTAAGGCAATAAGTTAGCGGCCCCGCAGAGCAATCTGCGGGGCCGTTTTCTTTGGCTCAGTAGCCGACCGTGAAGCGCTGGCGGGAGTGGGGACTAGCCCAGCTGTGCAAAACCAGAGATGTCTACGGGCTACCGCCGTGACGTGACTGCGGCTAGGATTTATTGGCTCATCAAGGACCTGCTTATGAACCAGCCGCTAAAGATTGCTGTCATTGTCGGAAGTGCCCGCACGGGCTCTATCAATCGTGCTTTTGTCTTGGCTCTTTCGCGTTTGGCGAGAGATGCAATGGACTTCGATATCCTGCCGGTCGAGGGTCTGCCGCTCTATAACGGAGATCTTGAAGCGGACATGCCGCCTCTGCTTGCAGAGCTGAAATCTCGGATAAGGGCTGCGGACGGTATTCTGTTTGTCTCGCCAGAGCATAACCGCTCTGTGACGGCGCTGATGAAGAACACGCTCGATTGGCTGTCGCGTCCTAATGGCGATAATGTATGGGCCGGCAAGCGTGCGGCGATTTGCGGGGCCTCGCCGGGCGCGCGCGGGGCGGACCTGTCGCAGATGCACCTTCGCCAGATCGCGGTTTGCTTGGGTCTGGAGGTCATGCCCCAACCCGAGGTCTATGTGCAGGTGAAGGACGGCACCTTCACTCAGGCGGGTGATTTCGGCCAAGAGCGCGACATCGCGTTCCAACGACGTTTCCTTGAACGCATCGCTGCCTGGATCAGGCAACCCGAAGCGTAAACGTCCGTCATCGGATTATATTGCGGCCTTGACCCCAAGTGGCGAATGGAGTGAAAGGCCGCCTCTCTGCGCCGGTGCGGGGACAGATTTCGATTGGAACTTGGGCCGCGTGTGCGGCTAAGCTAGGCGTATGAGCAAATCTTCGAACGACAAACAGATCCGTCAGATCGCGGCCCTGCCGTGGCGGCGTCGCGGCGATGTGGTCGAGATTATGCTGATCACCTCCCGCGAGACGAAGCGCTGGGTCATCGCCAAGGGTAATCTCATGGTGGATCTGTCCGATCCGCTGGCCGCGGCTCAGGAAGCCTATGAAGAGGCGGGCGTGCAGGGCGATATCGCGTGCAGGCCTGTCGGTCAGTATCCGTATTACAAGCGTCTCAAGGACGGCCGCTGCGTGCCGTGCGTCGTAGATGTCTATCCGCTGGAAGTCCTTATCCAACTGGGGAGTTGGCCGGAAGCAGAACAGCGCGAGCGTCAATGGATGAGCGCCGCTGATGCGGCCGCTAGCGTGCACGAGCCTGTACTGGCTGATTTGATCCGCTTGTTCGCAGCATCGATTTCGTAACGATGTTCTGGCTATACTGATCGTTGGGCGCACGGCGCGACGATCAGGGATGGGCAAATGAAAAAGTTTTTCGCAGGCGCAGCAGTCGCCCTGTGCGTTGTAATGGCTTCGCCAGTATTGGCGCAGTCCAACGACGCACCGCCTTCTAGCGAGAACCTCGCTCTGGCTCGCCGCGTGGTCGCGATCACGACGCCGGATTATGACAAGATGATCCTCGCCCAAATGCAGGCAGGCCTTGCCGAGGCGCGATTGCATGAGGCTGACCCTGAAATCGGCAAGTGGATGGACAAGAATGCAGGTCCCATCCTGCTGCCCCACATGCGCACCCTGCTTGATCAGATTACGACCGTCTATGCGCAGCGCTTCACCAGCTGAACTCGAGGCGATGCTAGCCTTTTACGAGAGCCCGATGGGGCGCGTAATCGCTGGCAAGGCACTTTCGATCGGAGTTGAGGTCAATGCCTTGGTAAATCCGATCATTGAGGCCTACGCCACCGAACTGCTTACCCGCATGTGCGGAGAATTTGACTGCGGCGAGGGCAAATCGCAGCCCGCCGCACGCTCGAAGTCCCAACAGCGTTGATTTTATCTTCGGACGGTGTATAGAAGCCGCCTTCCTGATGAGTCTTCGGACTGATCAGGTCCTGTCCGAGAACTTCGGGGCGTGGGGGTCACCCATGCCATAACTGCCAGAATAGCCTTTCTGGTGCCGTGGGGAGATGGGGATGCAAAGACCTCCGTCCAGCCGTTTCGGCGGGATGAGGCACGCTTCCTTCGGACAATCTACCGGCTTGTGGTCTGTGCGGCAACGTACGGGGCATGAACCAAATCCGTCGTCGGGAATAAGCTCGGCGACGAATTCCTACTCTGGAGACCGCAATGGACCGCGCACAAAAAGCCGAGTCGATCGAATCGCTGAAGAGCGTGTTCGCCGACGCGGGCGCCGTGGTTGTGACCCACAATCTGGGCCTGACCGTTGCGGAGATGGAAGACCTGCGTGGTCGCCTTCGTAAAGAAGGTGGCGCGTTCAAGGTGGTGAAAAACCGTCTGGCGCTGAAGGCGCTGGGCGTCGAAGCCGGCAGCGAATACCACGACCTGTTCAAGGGTCCGGTTGGTATTGCATACGCTGCTGACCCGGTCACCGCTGCCAAGGTCTCGGCTGAATTCGCCAAGGGTAACGATCGTTTCGTTATCCAGGGCGGTTTCATGGGCGACAACGTTCTGGACGCCAAGGGCATCGAAGCCCTGTCCAAGCTGCCGTCGCTGGATCAACTGCGCGGCAAGCTCATCGGCCTGCTGCAAGCCCCGGCAACCAAGGTTGCTGGCGTTCTGCAAGCTCCGGCTGGCCAGTTGGCACGCGTCTTCAATGCTTACGCAACCAAAGACGCCGCCTAAGACCCTCCTGCATCTCTGCATATCTCTCTAAATCCAATTCTACCGAAGGAAGATCAAAATGGCTGACCTCGCCAAGATCGTTGAAGAACTCTCGGCTCTGACCGTTCTGGAAGCTGCTGAACTGTCGAAGCTGCTGGAAGAAAAGTGGGGCGTTTCGGCTGCTGCTCCGGTTGCCGTTGCTGCTGTTGGCGGCGCTGCTGCTCCGGCTGAAGCTGCTGAAGAGCAAACCGAATTCACCGTCATGCTGGTTGACGGCGGCGACAAGAAGATCAACGTGATCAAGGAAGTTCGCGGCGTTCGTACCGACCTGGGCCTGAAAGAAGCCAAGGAACTGGTAGAAGCTGCTCCGGCTGCTGTCGTCGAGAACGTCTCGAAGCAAGCTGCTGAAGAACTGAAGAAGAAGCTGGAAGAAGCCGGCGCCAAGGTCGAAATCAAGTAAGATTTCTGATCTGGCCTCTGGTACTCCAGAGACTGCTTTTAGGAACGGGTCGCAGGAAACTGCGGCCCGTTTTCTTTTGTCCGATGGCGGTTGGATCTAAGCGGACGCATGGAAACGGAACACCTCGATCCCCATTTGAAATGGAGAAGAGGAGTGCCCCCAATGAAAATCCTTATGGTTCTGACGTCGCACGACAAGCTGGGCGATACAGGCGAGAAGACCGGCTTCTGGCTGGAAGAACTGGCTGCGCCTTATTACGCGCTCAAGGATGCGGGTGCGGAGATCACGCTGGCCTCGCCCAAGGGCGGCCAACCGCCGCTGGACCCCAAGAGCGACGCCGAAGATGCCCAGACCGAGGACACCCGCCGCTTCAAGGGTGACCAGGAGGCGATGGCTGCGCTGGCCAGCACACACAAGCTGGATGAGGTTAAGGCTGATGCCTTTGATGCCGTCTTCTATCCGGGCGGTCATGGCCCCCTGTGGGATCTGACCAACGACAACCATTCGATCAGCCTGATCGAGGCCTTTACCGCAGCGGGCAAGCCCACGGGCTTTGTTTGTCACGCGCCGGGCGTTTTGAAGAATGTGAAGATGGCCAATGGCGAGCCGCTTGTGCGCGGTAAGTCTGTCACCGGCTTTACCAACAGCGAGGAAGAGGCCGTTGGTTTAACCAAGGTGGTGCCGTTCCTCGTTGAGGACATGCTGACCGAGAACGGCGGTGAGTACAGCAAGGGGCCGGATTGGGCCTCTTATGTACGCACCGACGGCAAGCTGGTGACGGGTCAGAACCCTGGGTCTTCCAGAGCCGCAGCCGAGGCGCTGCTGGATCTGCTGAAATAAAGGAACGGCCCGGGAGATGATCCCGGGCCGTATTGTATTCGACCTTAGCGGCGACGCGGGCTGAGGATTTCCGTCAGTCGATCGCGGGTGCCTTCGATGCGCTCGAGGCGCGGATAGCGCAGACCCCCCGTGTAATCGAACTGGACGGTGCGGAACTTGTCTCCCCGCTTCAGCAGCAGCTTGATCGGGGCCGAGCCGTCCTTATTGGCGGTTACGGCATCGCGCAGGCGGTCGGCGTTCGCGGCTTGGTCGTTGATGGCGACCAGCTCCCAGCCCGGACCGATGTCGGCCTCGAAGGCAAGGCCGCCCCAGCGGATGTTGTTGATCCGGTTTGTCCCGCTAAGGGTAAAGCCCAGCGAGTACTGGAAGTCGGTCTTCCAGCCGGTCTGGATATTCTTCTCGGCGTCGGTGAGGGCGTCGGTGTAGGTCAGGCGATAGCCTGAGCGTGCCAGACCATCCAGCGGGGCCTTGGCATCCGGCCCTGCCGCGTCCAGACGGGTGCGCAGGAAGGTGGCCCAGTCATGCGGATGCACAGCATTCAGCGCGGCAACGACGTCCTCGAACACATAGCCGCGTGGCGCATAGGAGCCGTTGTCACCGCCGAAGAAGCCCTTGGCGAAGTCGTCCAGCGACTTGCGGTCATTGGTGGCTTCGCGGATCAGGGTATCCGCATCCAGCCAGATCAGCAGGGCTTCACGATAGTAGTCGCCCGTCGCCCGCATCCACGAGGTGTAGGGGTTGGACGTGCGGTAACCCAGAAGGTTGTGGTTGTTGGTGTCCTGAAGCGGCCGCCAGCCACGGCCCGGCTGGTTGTCATAAAAGGCTGCCACCTCTGCGAACGAGGTGATGATGTCTTCGACGGGGGCTAGACCCGAACGCGCCGTCAGAACATCGCCCCAGTACTCCGTCTGGCCTTCATAGACCCAGAGCAAGGTGTTCTGGGTAGGGATGTTGTGGTTGGCGGTCAGTTCGTCGGCAGGGCGGTTGCGCTTGCCGTTCCACGTGTGGACGTACTCGTGCGGCAGCAGGCCGATGGAGCCGAGGTTCTTGCCCCAGTTGGTGAAGAAGTCGGTCGGGATGGTGTTTTCCGACGAGCGGTGATGCTCTAGGCCGATGCCTCCCATCTGGTTGGTCGCCGCGACGAGGAATTCATAGCGGTCATAGGGGCGGGCACCGAACAGGCGGTCGGCCTGTGTGATCAGGCTCTCGTAGTAACCGATCTGTTTTGCGGTCGGATTGATGTAATCGGCCTTGTCACCGACGATGTTCAGGTGAACGCCCGCGCCGTTGGGATCAATATCCACGCGGTTAAAGTGCGCGCCGCCGAACAGGGGGCTGTCGATCAGGTTGTACAGGTCAACCGGCTTGAAGGTCGCAACGCCGTTCTCGAAGCTCTCGGTGTCGAGAGAAACGCCGTAGTTCCAGCCTGCGGGAAGCTTGATCGACGGGGCGAAGGTGATGCCGGTCGAATGATAGCCTGCGGGATAGAGCAGAGCTTTTTCCCACTGCAGGTTGACCATGTCAGGCGTCATGACAACGCGCCACTGGCTGTTGTCCGGCTGGGTCAGCCATTGGAACTCGACCACGATTTCCGACACACCTTGCGGTACGTCGACATGGAAGGCGTAAGGGTCAATCGTATCGCGCAGCCACACGATGCGTTGGCCCGCGCCGGTGACGGTCACGCCCGAGATAAGCTGGATCGGCCCTGTGTCGGCATGGTTGCCCGGCAGGAATTTCGGGTACAGCAGGACTAGGGGGCCCGACTTGACCGGAATGGTCTGGCGCACATTGACGATCTTGCGTTCGACGTCTGTGGCATCGACCTCATAGCGGATGATCCCCGGATAGGTCGCCTCGGTCGGGGCGGGGATCGGTGGCAGGGCGCGTGACAGGGCCAGAGGGGTGTTCTGGGGCGTCGGATTGGCGGGCGCTGCCGGCCCGGTCCACTGCTGGCTTCCGTTATGGGCAAGGGCAGCCGTCGCGGTGCTGCTGAGCAACAGAGCCATTGCGGCGGCGGACAGATGTTTCTTCATGTCGTGTACTCGGGTCTAACGGAAGGTCTTAGCGGCGTGCGGTCAGGATATCGCCGAGGCGGTCCGGCGTGCCGGCGATGCGTTCGAGGTGCGGATAGCGCAGGCCATCGCGGTAGTCGAAGTTGACCGTCTTGAAGCGGTCACCCTGCTTAAGGATCAGGGTGATCGGCGATGAGCCGTCCTTGGCAGCCGTCACCGCCTTTTTCAGCGCATCCTCGCTGGCAGCTACGTTGTTGACCGCCACCAGTTCCCAACCTGCGGTCAGGCCCTGCTGGAACGCCGGGCCGTTCCACACCACCGAGGTGATGCGGTTGGACTTGTTCATCTGGAAGCCGAGAGAATAGGTGAAGTCCATGCGGCCCAGCTCCTTGTTGAGCTGGCTCATGTAGGCGTTCGGGGTGTCTTTCCAGACCAGCCGATAGCCGCCCTGTTCAAAGCCGTTGATCGGTGCCGGCGCGTCCGGCCCGACCGCATCCACCCGTTCACGCAGGAACGTGGCCCAGTCGTGCGCAACGACGCCGTTAAGTGCCGTCACGACGTCTTCAAACGTATAGGGTTTGGCTTCCCAGTTGCCGTCCTCAATGCCGAAGAAGGCTTTAGCGAAGTCATCGAGCGACTTGCGGCCATTGGTCTTCTCGCGGATCAGGGTGTCGGCATCCAGCCACACAAGCGACCCTTCGCGGTAGTAGTCTTCCGAGCGCTGGACGCTGGGCCACGGCGAGGGGCGACGCTGCTGGATGATGGGATCATTGGTGGTGTCCTGCATGGCGCGCCACGCACGGGCAGGCGTGGTGGAGTACTGGGCAGCGTTATTGGCCATAACGCCCAGCGCTTCTTCCTTGGTCATCAGACCGGCGCGCGCAGTCAGCACCAGACCCCAATACTGCGTCTGGCCTTCATAGACCCACAGCAGCGAGTTCTGCAGCGGCTCGTTAAGGTTCGCCGTCATCTGGTCAGCAGGGCGACGCCATTTGCCGTTCCAGCTGTGGGTGTATTCGTGGCCGAGCAGGTCGCGGTCGGCGATGGTGCCGGTCGGATCCGTGAAATATTTGGTGTCGACGCTGTTCTCGCTTGAGCGCTGGTGCTCCAGACCGATGCCGCCCAGCTTGTCCGTGACCGCCAGCAGGAAGTCGTAGCGGTCGTAATGGCGGGCTCCGAACAGTAGATCGGCCTGACGCACCAGATTGCGGTGCTGGGCCAGATGCTCGTCCTTGATTTTCACCATCTCGGCGCTGTCGCCAACGACGTTCAGGTAAACCGGAGAACGGCCGTTCGGGTCCAGATCATACTGGGCGAAATGCTTTCCCGCGAATACCGGGCTGTCGGCCAGATGCTCGAGGTTGATGGGCTCAAGCTGGAGATAGCCGTCGATATTGCCCTCGACCTTGAGTGCGCCGGAATATCCCCAGCCTTCCGGCAGTTTCAGGCGGGGCAGGAAGCCGATGTGGCTGCTGCGGTAACCGGCGGGATAAAGCACAGCCTTTTCCCACTGGTGGTTCAGCATTTCGGGAGTGACGACGATGCGCCCCTGCGAACTTTCAATCGGGGTCAGCCATTGGAAGGAAACGTCGACCTTGTCCGCGCCTTGGGGCACTTCGATCTGGTAGGCCCACGGCTGCAGCGTATTGCGCACCCACTCGATACGCTGGCCATTGGCCGAGAACTGGAGGTTGGCGACCTGAGACACAGGGCCGACGGGGCCGTGGTTGCCGGGGATCCATTGCGGATAGAACAGGACCATCGGTCCCGACTGGGTAACGGGAATGGTCTGGCGCACCGACATGATACGGCGGTCGATATCCGAAGCATCGACCCAGAGTTCTATTGCACCGGGGCGGACCTGATCGCTGACAGGCGGGATAGGCGCCAGGGCGACAGGTAGGGCAGGCGCTGCGGCTCCGGTCTGGGCCAGCGCAGGCGCGGCCACCAGAAGAGCGAGAGCAGAAGCACAGACGGCCAGAGAGTGGCGAGACATACGGTGTTCCCCCAAGGAAGGCCGCCAGGCGGCAAAAACATGTCGGGGGAAGGCAAGCCGCGCGCGCCGCCCTACGTCAAGCGTATTGCGGCCCGTCGGTGATTTTAATCCACGATTGCGGCCACTTGGGCTCGGTCGTGCTTACGGATTGACCTTCAAAAGTTCGACAGTGAACAGAAGGGCCGAGCCCGGCGGGATCAAGCTGCCGCCGACCCAACGCTCGCCGTAGGCCAGGTTGGCGGGGATGACGAACTCGTATTTTTCGCCTTCGCGCATCAGGCCCACGCCCTCGGTCCAGCCCTTGATAACGCGGTTCAAAGGGAAGCTGGTCGGTTCGTTGCGCGAATAGGAGCTGTCGAACTCGCGGCCGTCGATGAAGGTCCCGCGGTAATGAACGCTCACAGTGTCCGTCTCGGCGGGTTGCGGGGCATTGGGCTTAGCCTTGCCGACGCGGCGGTACTGCAGGCCGCTTTCGGTTGTCGTCCAGCCCCGCCGCGCCTTGTTCCAGTTTTGATAGGCAAGCTGTCCGGCTTCCCACGTGGCCTGCGCCGCGCGCTGTTCGGCGACGGCGCGCTCATAGGCGACCATGGCGTCGGAAGGCGTTTCCTGCGCCATGGTAGAGACGGGCAGGGCCAGCAAGGTGGCGGCGATCAGGGTGGAGACAGCGCGATTCATGGGCTTAGGCATAACACGGAAACCGTAAGGTGCCAGAACCCGCTTAAAACGCCCAAAGGGTCTTTATTTTGCCGCGTCAAGCGTTATATATGGCCGCTTCGTAGATTCCATGAATCCGCGCATTAGCGCCGAGGCCCGGTTTGAAGCCCTCCAAACCGGTGCGAAGGCGTCGCTCCTTCCCAAGGGAGCGTGACATTTCAGGCATCCTGTTCTGCCCGGCAGTTCGAGGGTGGATGCCGAAAGACGTTTAACGGTCACGGACCGCCGATTGGCGTGCCGTGGCTGCTGCATTGAGAGCTGGGTCCTTCACGGGGCTCACTATTGGGAAAACAGAATGGCCAAGTCCACCGACGGTCTCGCCTTGGGCAAGATCGCAGCCGCGACCTCCTTCACTGGCAAGAAGCGCATTCGCTACAGCTTCGGGCGTATCCCGGAAGCCGTGCAGATGCCGAACCTGATCGAGGTTCAGCGCGCTTCCTACGAACAATTCCTGCAACGCGAGAGCCGTCCGGGCCTGCGTCGCGACGAAGGCATCGAAGCTGTCTTCAAGTCGGTCTTCCCGATCAAGGACTTCAACGAACGCGCTGTGCTCGAATACGTTTCGTACGAATTCGAAGAGCCGAAGTACGACGTTGAAGAATGCATCCAGCGCGACATGACCTATGCCGCGCCGTTGAAGGTCAAGCTGCGCCTCATCGTCTTCGAAACCGAAGAAGAAACCGGCGCGCGCTCGGTCAAGGACATCAAGGAACAAGATGTCTACATGGGCGACATTCCGCTCATGACCGAGAAGGGCACCTTCATCGTCAACGGCACCGAGCGCGTCATCGTTTCCCAGATGCACCGTTCGCCGGGCGTGTTCTTCGACCACGACAAGGGCAAGACCCACTCGTCGGGCAAGCTGCTGTTTGCTGCCCGCGTGATCCCTTACCGCGGTTCGTGGCTGGACTTCGAGTTCGATGCCAAGGACGTGGTTTACGTCCGTATCGACCGTCGTCGTAAGCTGCCGGCCACCACCTTCCTGTACTCGCTGGGTATGGACGGTGAGGAAATCCTCAAGACCTTCTACGAGACCGTCCCGTACGAAAAGCGCGGCGACAACTGGGTCACCCCGTACAAGCCGGAACGCTGGCGCGGTGTGAAGCCGGAATTCGACCTGATCGACGCCGACACCGGCGAAGTGGTCGCTCCGGCTGGCCAGAAGATCTCGGCCCGTGCTGCCAAGAAGCTGCAAGACGGTGGTCTGCAGTCGCTGTCGCTGGCGGCTGATGCCCTGCTCGGCAAGTATCTGGCTGCTGACGCGGTCAACTACGAAACCGGCGAAATCTACGCCGAAGCCGGTGACGAACTGGACGCCGAGTCGATCGCTGTCCTGGAAGCTCAAGGCTTCTCGACCATCGACGTGCTGGACATCGACCACGTCACGGTCGGTGCCTACATGCGCAACACCCTGCGTATCGACAAGAACACGGGCCGCGAAGACGCTCTGTTCGACATCTATCGCGTGATGCGCCCGGGCGAGCCGCCGACGCCGGAAGCCGCCGAAGCGATGTTCAACTCGCTGTTCTTCGACGCCGAACGCTACGACCTGTCGGCCGTTGGTCGCGTCAAGATGAACATGCGTCTCGAAACGCCGGAAGTTTCGGACGAAATCCGCGTTCTTCGCAAGGATGACGTCCTGAAGGTTCTGCAGATCCTCGTGGGTCTGAAAGACGGCCGTGGCGAAATCGACGATATCGATAACCTGGGCAACCGTCGCGTTCGCTCGGTTGGCGAGCTGCTGGAAAACCAGTACCGCGTCGGCCTGCTGCGTATGGAACGCGCGATCAAGGAGCGTATGTCGTCGGTCGATATCGACACCGTCATGCCGCACGACCTGATCAACGCGAAGCCGGCCGCTGCTGCTGTTCGTGAATTCTTCGGCTCGTCGCAGCTGTCGCAGTTCATGGACCAAACCAACCCGCTATCGGAAATCACCCACAAGCGCCGCCTTTCGGCGCTTGGCCCAGGTGGTCTAACCCGCGAGCGCGCAGGCTTCGAAGTCCGCGACGTTCACCCGACGCACTATGGCCGTATCTGCCCGATTGAAACGCCGGAAGGCCCGAACATCGGTCTGATCAACTCGCTGGCCACCCACGCCCGCGTGAACAAGTACGGCTTCATCGAGTCGCCGTACCGTCGCGTGAAGGACGGCAAAGCTCAGGACGAGGTGGTCTACATCTCGGCTATGGAAGAAGCCCGCTACACGATCGCTCAGGCGAACATCGAGCTGAACAACGGCGAGATCGTCGAAGAAATCGTCCCGGGTCGCGTGAACGGGGAATCCCAACTCCTGAGCAAGGAGTCGGTGGACATGATGGACGTTTCGCCGAAACAGGTTGTTTCGGTCGCAGCGGCCCTGATCCCGTTCCTTGAAAACGATGACGCCAACCGCGCACTGATGGGCGCGAACATGCAACGTCAGGCCGTGCCGCTGGTCCAGACCGACGCCCCGCTGGTGGGTACCGGTATGGAAGCCGTTGTGGCGCGTGACTCGGGCGCTGTTGTGATCGCTCGCCGTGACGGTGTAGTCGAACAGATCGACGGTACCCGTATCGTTGTCCGTGCGACCTCGGACGTCGACGCCGGTCGTTCGGGCGTGGATATCTACCGCCTGTCGAAGTTCCAGCGTTCGAACCAGTCGACCTGCATCAACCAGCGCCCGATCGTGCGCGTGGGCGATGAAGTGAAGGCCGGCGACGTTATCGCCGACGGTCCGTCGACCGATCTGGGCGATCTGGCTCTGGGCCGTAACGTCCTTGTCGCCTACATGCCGTGGAACGGCTACAACTTCGAAGACTCCATCCTAATCTCCGAGCGCATCGTGCGCGATGACATCTTCACCTCGATCCACCTCGAGGAGTTTGAAGTCATGGCCCGCGACACCAAGCTTGGGCCAGAAGAAATCACCCGCGACATCCCGAACGTCGGCGAGGAAGCCCTGCGCAACCTCGACGAAGCCGGTATCGTTGCCATCGGTGCCGAAGTGCAACCGGGCGACATTCTGGTCGGTAAGGTGACGCCGAAGGGCGAAAGCCCGATGACCCCGGAAGAGAAGCTGCTGCGCGCCATCTTCGGCGAAAAGGCATCTGACGTCCGTGACACCTCGCTGCGTCTGCCGCCGGGCGTTGCCGGTACCATCGTTGACGTTCGCGTCTTTAACCGTCACGGCGTCGACAAGGACGAACGTGCTCAAGCTATCGAGCGCGCCGAAATCGAACGTCTGGGCAAGGACCGCGACGACGAGCTCAAGATCCTCGAGCGCAACGTCTATGGCCGTCTGAAGCCGCTGCTGCTGGGCAAGGTCGCTGTATCGGGTCCTAAGGGCATCGGTCGTGGCGAAATCACCGAAGACGCCATGAGCGAAGTCTCGAAGGGTCTGTGGTGGCAGATCGCCCTCGAAGACGAAAAGGCCATGGCTGAACTCGAAGCCATGAAGAAACAGTTCGAGGACGCGCGTAAGCAACTGGACCGTCGTTTCGAAGACAAGGTCGAGAAGCTGCAACGCGGTGACGAACTGCCGCCGGGCGTCATGAAGATGGTCAAGGTCTTCGTTGCCGTGAAGCGCAAGCTTCAGCCGGGCGACAAGATGGCCGGCCGTCACGGCAACAAGGGCGTTATCTCCAAGATTCTGCCGATCGAGGACATGCCGCACCTTGAAGACGGTACGCACGTCGACATCGTTCTGAACCCGCTGGGCGTGCCTTCGCGCATGAACATCGGCCAGATCTTCGAAACCCACCTGGGTTGGGCATCGGCTGGCCTCGGCAAGCAGATCAAGGCCCTGCTCGAAGAGTGGATGGACGGCGGTGAACGCGAGCGTCTGACCAAGCGTCTGACCGAAATCTACGGCGAGGACACCCCTCTGCCGCAGACCGACGAGGAACTGATCGAGCTGGCTCAAAACCTCTCGAAGGGTGTTCCGTTCGCGACGCCGGTATTCGATGGTGCCCGCATTTCGGACATCGAAGACCGTCTGGAGTGGGCTGGTCTGGACCGCTCGGCGCAATCGATCCTGTACGACGGTCAAACCGGCGAGCAGTTCAAGCGTCCGGTCACCGTTGGCTATGTGTACATGCTGAAGCTGCACCACCTGGTCGACGACAAGATCCACGCCCGTTCGATTGGCCCGTACTCGCTCGTCACGCAGCAGCCGCTGGGTGGTAAGGCGCAGTTCGGCGGTCAGCGCTTCGGGGAAATGGAGGTCTGGGCTCTGGAAGCTTACGGCGCCGCCTACACCCTGCAGGAAATGCTGACGGTGAAGTCGGACGACGTGGCTGGCCGTACCAAGGTTTACGAGGCAATCGTCCGCGGCGACGACAGCTTCGAAGCCGGTATCCCGGAAAGCTTCAACGTCCTGATCAAGGAAATGCGCTCGCTGGGCCTGAACGTGGAGCTGGAGAACAGCTGATCCGAAAAGTTTCCCTCCCCGCAGCGGCGGGGAGGGGCCCTTTAAATCAGCCCCTCTGCTCTGAATGATTTTCGCGGCTCCTGCCGCAGAAGGAAAAAAGATGAACCAGGACGTCCTGAACATCTTCAACCCGGTCCCGGTCACCCCGACCTTCGACCAAATCAAAATCGCTCTGGCCTCGCCCGAGAAGATCCGTTCGTGGTCCTTCGGCGAAATCAAAAAGCCGGAAACCATTAACTACCGCACGTTCAAGCCGGAACGTGATGGCCTGTTCTGCGCCCGTATCTTTGGCCCGACCAAGGACTACGAATGCCTGTGCGGTAAGTACAAGCGCATGAAGTACAAGGGCATCATCTGCGAGAAGTGCGGCGTTGAAGTTACCCTGGCCCGCGTTCGTCGCGAGCGTATGGGTCACATCGACCTCGCTGCTCCGGTTGCCCACATCTGGTTCCTGAAGTCGCTTCCGTCGCGTATCTCGCTGATGCTCGACATGGCGCTGAAGGACGTTGAACGCGTTCTGTACTTCGAGAACTACATCGTCACCGAGCCGGGTCTGACCCCGCTGAAGCAGAACCAACTGCTGACGGAAGACGAGTTCTATCGCTATCAGGAAGAGTACGGCGACGACGGCTTCACCGCTGAAATCGGTGCCGAGGCTGTTCGCAACCTGCTGATGGCTATCGACCTGCACGCCGAGGCTGAAAAGCACCGCGCCGAGCTGGCCGACAGCCCGTCGGAAATGAAGGCCAAGAAGGCCTCCAAGCGCCTGAAGCTGCTGGAAGCCTTCATCGAGTCGGGCAACAAGCCGGAATGGATGATCCTGACGATCGTCCCGGTTATCCCGCCGGAACTCCGTCCGCTGGTTCCGCTGGACGGCGGCCGCTTTGCGACGTCGGATCTGAACGACCTCTACCGTCGTGTGATCAACCGTAACAACCGTCTGAAGCGCCTGATGGAGCTGCGCGCTCCTGATATCATCATCCGTAACGAAAAGCGGATGCTGCAGGAGTCGGTTGACGCCCTGTTCGACAACGGCCGTCGCGGCCGCGTCATCACCGGCGCTAACAAGCGTCCGCTGAAGTCGCTGGCTGACATGCTGAAGGGTAAGCAAGGTCGCTTCCGTCAGAACCTGCTCGGCAAGCGCGTCGACTACTCGGGCCGTTCGGTTATCACCGTGGGTCCGGAGCTGAAGCTGCACGAGTGCGGCCTGCCGAAGAAGATGGCTCTGGAGCTGTTCAAGCCGTTCATCTACGCACGTCTGGACGCCAAGGGCCTGTCGGGCACCGTCAAGCAGTCCAAGCGCATGGTTGAGCGCGAACAACCGGCCGTTTGGGATATCCTCGACGAGGTTATCCGCGAACACCCGGTGTTCCTGAACCGCGCACCGACGCTTCACCGACTGGGCATTCAGGCCTTCGAACCGAAGCTGATCGAAGGTAAGGCTATCCGCCTGCACCCGCTGGTCTGTACCGCGTTCAACGCTGACTTCGACGGCGACCAGATGGCCGTGCACGTTCCGCTGAGCCTCGAGGCCCAGCTGGAAGCACGCGTCCTGATGATGTCGACGAACAACATCCTGTCGCCTGCCAACGGCAAGCCGATCATCGTACCGTCGCAGGATATCGTCCTGGGTCTGTACTACCTGTCGCTCGTCAAGGACGGCGAACCGGGTGAAGGCAAGCTGTTCGCCAACATGGGCGAAATCGACGCGGCTCTGGATGCTGGTGTTGTGACCCTGCACACCAAGATCAAGGCCCGTTGGACCGAGATGAATGCAGACGGCGAAGTTGTGACCAAGGTCATCGACTCCACGCCGGGCCGCATGAAGCTGGGCGCACTGCTGCCGATGAACAAGAACATCGGCTACCGTCTGGTCGACAAGAACCTGACCAAGAAGGAAATCGGTAACCTGATCGATCAGGTCTATCGTCACTGCGGTCAGAAGGCGACGGTCATCTTCGCCGACCAAATGATGGGCCTCGGCTTCAAGGAAGCTGCCAAGGCCGGTATCTCGGTCGGTAAGGACGACATCGTCATTCCGGACGCCAAGTACACTCTGGTCAACGAGACCCGCGCCCAGGTTGAAGAGTACGAGCAGCAATATGCTGACGGCCTCATCACCAAGGGCGAGAAGTACAACAAGGTCATCGATGCCTGGTCGAAGGCCTCGGACAAGATTTCGGACGCCATGATGGCCGAGATCGCCCGTCCGCGCGTACTGATCGAAGGCCAGAACCCGGATATCAACTCCGTGTACATGATGGCCAACTCGGGCGCTCGTGGTTCGCAAGCCCAGATGAAGCAGCTTGGCGGTATGCGCGGCCTGATGGCCAAGCCGTCGGGTGAGATCATCGAGACCCCGATTACCTCGAACTTCAAGGAAGGCCTGACCGTTCTGGAGTACTTCAACTCCACCCACGGTGCCCGTAAGGGTCTGGCCGATACCGCACTGAAGACCGCCAACTCGGGTTACCTGACCCGTCGTCTGGTGGACGTTGCACAGGATTCGATCGTGACGGAGGAGGACTGCGGTTCGACCCGTGGCATCACCCTGCGCGCCGTGACCGAAGGCGGTGACGTTCTGGTTTCGCTGGGCCAACGTGTTCTGGGTCGCTATGCGGCAGAGGACATCAAGGAGCCGGGTACGGACAACGTTCTGTTCCCTGCCGACACCTACCTCGAGGAAGAACAAGTCGACGTCATCGACGAGGCTGGCGTTGCCTCGATCAAGGTCCGTTCGGCCCTGACCTGTGAAGCCGAAGCCGGTATCTGCGCCCACTGCTATGGTCGCGACCTGGCTCGCGGCACCAATGTGAATATGGGTGAAGCTGTCGGCGTTATCGCTGCACAGTCGATTGGTGAGCCGGGTACCCAGCTGACCATGCGTACCTTCCACATCGGCGGTACCGCACAGGTTTCGGAAACTTCGTTCTACGAAGCGACCAACGCCGGTGTTGCCAAGATTGCTGGCCCGACCGTTACCGCGCCTCACGGCGATCTGGTGGCGATGAGCCGCAACGTTGTCGTCTCCATCATGGTCGACGGCAAGGAACGCGAAACCCACAAGGTGCCTTACGGTGCTCGCCTGCGCGTCAAGGAAGGCGCGGAAGTGGCCAAGGGCGCTCGCGTGGCCGAGTGGGACCCGTACACCAACCCGATCATCACCGAAGTGGGCGGCAACATCCGCTTCGAGGATCTGGTCGAAGGTCTGTCCGTCAAGGAAGAGACCGACGAGGCAACCGGTATCGCACAACGCGTTGTGTCGGACTGGCGTGCAAGCCCGCGTGGTTCGGACCTGCGTCCGGCCTTGGGTCTGATCCAAGGCGAGGGCTATGCCCGTCTGGCTTCGGGCTCTGACGCCCGTTACCTGCTGCCGGTTGGCGCCATTCTGTCGGTGTCGAACGGTGACGAGGTCAAGCCGGGTGAAGTTATCGCCCGTATCCCGACCGAAGGTGCCAAGACCCGCGACATCACCGGCGGTCTGCCGCGCGTTGCCGAACTGTTCGAAGCCCGCCGTCCGAAGGACTGCGCTGTCATCGCCGAAATGGATGGCCGCGTTGAGTTCGGTCGTGACTACAAGAACAAGCGTCGTATCAAGATCACGCCGGAGCCGGATGCCGATGGCAACCAAGGCGAAGCCGTTGAATTCCTGATCCCGAAGGGCAAGCACATCTCCGTCCACGACGGCGATCTGATCCAGAAGGGCGACTACATCATCGACGGCAACCCGGATCCGCACGATCTGCTGCGCATCCAAGGCGTCGAAGCTCTGGCCGAGTACCTCGTCAACGAGGTGCAGGAAGTCTACCGTCTGCAAGGCGTGCCGATTAACGACAAGCACATCGAAGTGATCGTGCGTCAGATGCTGCAAAAGGTCGAAGTCATCGACTCCGGCGAGACCACCCTCATCAAGGGTGACACCGTCGAAGTGGCTGAGGCCGAGCTCGAGAATGCCAAGGTCGAGAAGCGCGGTGGCCGTCTGGCTGTCACGCAACCGGTCCTGCTGGGTATCACCAAGGCGTCGCTGCAAACCCGCAGCTTCATCTCGGCGGCATCGTTCCAGGAGACCACCCGCGTGCTTACCGAGGCTTCGGTCCACGGCAAGAAGGACACGCTGGAAGGCCTCAAGGAAAACGTTATCGTCGGCCGCCTTATCCCGGCCGGTACGGGCGCTTACCTGCGTGCCATGCAGAAGATCGCCAACGAGCGCGACGCCGAGCTTACCCAAGCTCGTGAAGACGCGGTCGAGCCGCTGCCGGCCGATCTGGCTCTGGAGCTGGATCAAGGCTGATCCAGACTTCCGGCCTAGGCTGAAAGAAAAGAAGGGTGGTGTCGCAAGACACCGCCCTTTTTGCTGTCCGCTTAGTCGTTACCGCGAGGTGGTGGTCGCGGGCCGTTGCTGGCACCGATTTGTTGCTGAAGTTTGCTCACCTCGCGATCGGTGCCTGACATGGCATCCAGTTCGGCTCCGCGACCCGAGCCAGTGGTATCGAGAATGGGATTGCCCGTTCCGCCCGATGCGGGCCGACGGAGGGCCTCATAGTTTTCCATGCGGGCAGCGCCGACAGCACCCAGTTGAGCATCGCGGGCTCCATTGCCGCTGCCCTGAACGCGGACGCCCCGCTCAATCGCCTGACGGATGCGGCGCTGGTCCGCGCTGTCGCAGGACAGGCGCTGGATGTCGCTGAGCATCTGGGGCTGGGTGCAGTCCACGGGCGTGGACCCCTGCCCATAATAGATGCGGCCCGTCTGGGTGGCCGTGTTGCCCGCCAGCCCGCCCTGACCCGCCATGGGGTCGGTGCGTTGACCGCCTTGCGAGCCCGCGGCTCCACCCGCCTCGGGGCGATAAGTCCACGCGTCGTCCAGCGCACCGCCCCGTGCAGCGGCGGCCAAGGCAGCTTCGGCTTCATCGTCGATCCGCGCCCGGCGCGGGATAGGCGTATCCGGAGAGCCCATGTCGGACTGGGACGCCTGACCTTCGCGCTCTGCGGACTGTAGGGAAGGGAGAGCAGAGCTGTCCAGGGGCGCGATCTGCGTGTTCGCCGTCGGACCATCGATGGCTTCGATAACAGGGCGGGTCACCGGCGCGGCCAGGCCGGGCAGGGTGCTATTGTTCAGGTCACTGACCTGTGCGCCCTGCGTCATTTCCAGACGTTCTGAAACCTGCGGCTTTTGCTCGACGATCTGCGGCAGGATTGCCGAAAGCTGTTCCTGAGTGATCTGCGGGTTGGCGGCGACGATCTTTTCGATCAGCTGCTCGCGAACGGGATCGACCTTGGTTTCTTCAGGGGTAGGTTCGAGGGGGACGTCGGTCTCTTCGACGACGGGCGGCTGCTCATGACGCTCCTGAGGCTTGGGCGTCGGTCGCGGTGTATCGCGCGGCATGTCGATCCAAACCTCGAAGCTGTCATCGTCCTCGAACTTCGGCAGGAACACCGTATTGAGCGCGACCGGTACCAATACGGCGATGTGGATCAGCGCAGATGCCACCAGCAATGCACCGCGCTGACGGCGCGGCGAGGGCGTAATAGGCGGCGGGGGTGCCGACAGGCTGAAACTCATGGGCTACCTCTAAGGGAGGTTCTGGGGCACGCCATACGGACAACCTCACAAGAGCCGAGTCACGGCGTTACCGCCAGTGTGTCACATGAAGTTGAGAACGCTGATTTCTTGTTAATGCGGTGTCCGTTGGATCCGGTCCTCGGGAGGGCCGTCGCGTCGCTTGGTCTGAACCGGCCCATAAGCGTCCGGTTGAAGCGATGAATCGAGGTGCCGCCCTGCGGGACCGATACCAAGATTGGACCCTACACTGTCGGAGGGACGACCGTTGCCGACTTCGTCATTCGTTATGGGAAGGCGGCGGGAGTTGAAGTTACGAAGTCGCGCCGTGCCTTCGCGCTGAAGCGCGCCGTCGCGGCGAGCGTCGCCCGTTCCGGTAATACGCTGACCGCGTTCCAATTCCCGGACGGCGCGGTTGGTGGCTCGCTCATTACATATGGCCCGCTCGCTGTCGGACAACCGCTCGGGATAGTCGCACCCGATAGGGGAGGTGCGTAGGGTCCGCGCTACGGCGCTGCCTGTACTTTCAGGACGATAGGCCCATTGGCCATTGGAAGGCTGGGACGTTGGCCCGGTGTCCGCATCTGCCGAAGAGGCCACCCCTGTCGTCGCGGGCAGATTGCGGGCTTCACGAGGGACCGGCGTTGTGGGTGCTCCGCGTGAAGGGGACGTAGAATCGGAGGCGGCGGATTCGCGAGGACGCACGCGCGCGGGAACCTCGCGGGGGAGGACGACAGGTTCTATATCTACATAGATGGTGGGCCGCGAGGCGTTGTCATCCCGCCTGAGGGGCTGGGGTGCCCAGATCAGGCCCAGAGCCAATACACCGAGGTGGAATACGACGGACGCAACGACCCACACCGCCTTGCTCGGCTTGGGTTTTTCCGGGGGCAGGAAGGCAATCGGCAGGTGCACCGTCGTCAAGGAATGTCCTCCAACCCTGCACGCTTGCGAAATATTACGTTGGAAAAGTGGCGTTACATATTACCTAATTCTAAACGCGGATATCAGACGAACTTGACGGACAGCCCCCACACACGTACAAGCCGCTCACTTTCGAGACGTGGGCAGTTCGCTGTCCGCTGAACGAGTGACAACTTGACGGTCGGGCTGTGTCCCGCCGGAACGCCCAAAGCGCGCGTTCCGGTTTTTCCGTTTGGAAGACGCTCTTTCAGCTCGAATACCAACCCGGGCGACCTTAGGGTCGTTCAAAAGAAGGCAATGAGGCGCTCCGGCCGAAAGGCACACGCCTCCACATCGAAAAAGAGACGAATTCGAATGCCCACGATCAACCAGCTGATCCGCAAGCCGCGTAAGCCGAAGCCCGTTCGTAACAAGGTTCCGGCCCTCGAGGGTTCGCCCCAGCGCCGCGGCGTTTGCACCCGCGTTTACACCACGACCCCGAAGAAGCCGAACTCGGCACTTCGTAAGGTTGCCAAGGTTCGCCTGGCAAAGAACGGCGTTGAAGCTGTTTGCTACATCCCGGGTGAAGGCCACAACCTGCAAGAGCACTCGGTTGTGCTCATCCGCGGCGGCCGCGTGAAGGACCTTCCGGGTGTCCGTTACCACATCCTGCGCGGTGTGCTGGATACCCAAGGCGTTAAGGACCGTAAGCAACGTCGTTCGCACTACGGTGCGAAGCGTCCGAAATAAGCCATTCGCGTTCCTGCGCTCTACAAGATTTAAGAGGATACTCTCATGTCCCGTCGTCACCGCGCCCAGAAGCGTGAAGTTCTGCCGGATCCCAAGTTTGGTGATCTGATCGTTACCAAGTTCATGAACTACGTCATGTACGAAGGTAAGAAGGCTGTTGCCGAAAACATCGTTTACGGTGCTTTCGACATCCTCGCCGAGAAGAAAAAAGACCAGACCGCCGTGGAAACCTTCCACCAGGCTCTGGAAAACGTCGCTCCGTCGGTCGAAGTTCGTTCGCGCCGCGTGGGTGGTGCTACCTACCAGGTTCCGGTTGAAGTTCGTCCGGACCGTCGTCGCGCCCTGGCCATCCGTTGGCTGGTAAACGCTGCTCGCAAGCGTGGTGAAAACACCATGACCGAGAAGCTGGCTGCTGAACTGTTGGACGCCTCGAACAACCGCGGCACCTCGGTCAAGAAGCGCGAAGACACCCACAAGATGGCCGAAGCCAACCGCGCCTTCAGCCACTACCGCTGGTAAGCGTCTTAAAACCGTCCTCGTACCCCGGTATGAGGACGGACGCGATCTAAGACGATCTGGCGCGGGCATTCTGATTGAATCGCCCGCGCCGTCATATCCGACACAACGGGGCGCTCGCGGCGTCCGCGAGTACTCCGGAAGGCAAGACCAATGGCCCGTACACACAAAATCGAAGACTACCGTAACTTCGGTATCATGGCTCACATCGACGCGGGTAAGACCACGACGACCGAGCGCATCCTGTTCTACACCGGTAAGAACCACAAAATGGGCGAGACGCACGATGGTGCCTCGACCATGGACTGGATGGACCAGGAACAAGAACGCGGTATCACCATCACCTCGGCTGCTACCACCGCCTTCTGGCAAGGTAAGCGCCTGAACATCATCGACACCCCAGGCCACGTTGACTTCACCATCGAAGTCGAACGTTCGCTGCGCGTGCTCGACGGTGCTGTGACCGTTCTGGACGGTAACGCCGGCGTTGAGCCGCAGACCGAAACCGTCTGGCGTCAGGCTGACAAGTACAAAGTTCCGCGTATCGTGTTCGTCAACAAGATGGACAAGATCGGTGCTGACTTCGACAAGTCGGTTGAATCGATCCGCGATCGTCTGGGCGCCAAGGCTGTGCCGATCCAACTGCCGATCGGTTCGGAATCGAACCTGAAGGGCGTTGTCGACCTGGTCGAAATGAAGGCCCTGATCTGGGAAACCGACGCTGTTGGCGCTGCTGCTGACGTCCGCGAAATCCCGGCCGACATGGCTGACGCTGTTGCTGCAGCGCGTCAGTACCTTGTCGATAACGCCGTCGAAATCGACGACGAAGCCATGGAAGCTTACCTCGGTGGCGACGAGCCGTCGGTTGAAGTGCTGAAGCGCTGCATCCGTAAGGCTGTTATCGAAGGTCACTTCTACCCGATCCTCGCTGGCTCGGCCTTCAAGAACAAGGGCGTTCAGCCGCTGCTCGACGCAGTTGTTGACTACCTGCCTTCGCCGCTCGACATCCCGGCAACCCCGGGCATCGACTTCAAGACCGAAGAGCCGGTTACCCGTAAGGCTTCGGACGAAGAGCCGCTGTCGGTTCTGGCGTTCAAGATCATGGACGACCCGTTCGTTGGTTCGATCACCTTCTGCCGCCTGTACTCGGGCACGATGGAAACCGGCCAGTCGCTGCTGAACTCGACCCGTGACAAGCGTGAGCGCGTCGGTCGTATGCTGCAGATGCACTCGAACAACCGTGAAGACATCAAGGAAGCCTATGCTGGCGACATCGTCGCTCTGGCAGGCCTCAAGGAAACCCGCACCGGCGACACCCTGTGTGATCCGCTGAAGTCGCCAGTCATCCTCGAGCGCATGGAATTCCCGGCACCGGTTATCGAAATCGCTGTCGAGCCGAAGACCAAGGCTGACCAAGAGAAGCTGGGCGTGGCTCTGGCCAAGCTGGCTTCGGAAGATCCGTCCTTCACCGTTTCGACCGACCACGAGTCGGGCCAAACGATCCTGAAGGGCATGGGCGAGCTGCACCTCGACATCAAGATCGACATCCTGAAGCGTACCTACAAGGTCGAAGCGACCATCGGTGCTCCGCAGGTTGCCTATCGTGAATCGATCGGCAAAAAGGTCGAAATCGACTACACCCACAAGAAGCAAACCGGTGGTACCGGTCAGTTTGCACGCGTCAAGCTGGTCTTCGAGCCGGGTGAACCGGGTTCGGACTTCGTGTTCGAGTCGGCCATCGTCGGCGGTGCTGTTCCGAAGGAATACATCCCGGGTGTTGAAAAGGGCCTGAAGTCGGCCAAGGAAAACGGCCTGCTGGCTGGCTTCCCGGTCATCGACGTCAAGGCAACCCTGATCGACGGCGCCTTCCACGACGTCGACTCCTCGGTCCTGGCCTTCGAAATCGCTTCGCGCGCTGCCTTCAAGGAACTGAAGGAAAAGGGTGCACCGAAGCTGCTCGAGCCGATCATGGCCGTCGAAGTTGTGACCCCGGAAGAGTACCTGGGTTCGGTCATCGGTGACCTGAACGGTCGTCGTGGTATGATCCAAGGCCAAGACATGCGCGGTAACGCGGTTGTCGTGAACGCCTTCGTGCCGCTGGCCAACATGTTCGGTTACGTGAACACCCTGCGCGGTATGTCGCAAGGTCGTGCACAGTTCACCATGCAGTACGACCACTATGAGCCGGTGCCGCAACACGTCGCCGACGAAGTGATCAAGAAGTACGCCTAATCAGCCGTCTTTTTGACGACTGAGACTTGAAATCGGGGCGGTTTGGTAACAAATCGCCCCCCATCGATATCCCCAAACTAAATGGTCCCCGGTTCGGGGATTCCAGGAGCTAGAAAATGGCCAAGGAAAAGTTCGAACGCACTAAG
>NZ_JSYD01000038.1:0-5530 GCF_054824005.1 Brevundimonas sp. GN22
GTCACTTTGCCCGCGGTGAAACCCATATAGGCCAAAGCCTTGGCATCGGATTCCGACTGCGGCTGCGGGGCGGGGGTGCCGATGGGGGCGGCGGCATCAGGGGTGGTGCCCCACGTCGCCATCGGACGGATGGCCGAGCCTTCCAGACGCACTTCCTTGTCGAATACTGCGCCTTCGTCGGTGGCCAGCGAAAGCCAGTCCTTGGCCGCGGCCTCATAGTCAGCGGGTACGTGCTTGCGACCGCGCAGCCAGTCGATGGTGGTGGCGTCGGGTGCAATCATGCCCGCACGCGCCCCCGCTTCGATCGACATGTTGCACAGGGTCATACGCCCTTCCATGTCCAGCGAGCGGATGGCCGAGCCAGCGTATTCGATCACGTAGCCGGTGCCACCGCCGAAGCCGATTTCGGCGATGATGGCCAGCGCCACATCCTTGCCCGAGACGCCCGGTTGCAGTTCACCGTCAACGGTGACACGCAGAGTCTTGGCGCGGCGTTGCAGCAGGCATTGCGTTGCCAGCACATGGCCGACTTCCGAGGTGCCAATGCCAAACGCCAGAGCGCCGAAGGCACCGTGGGTTGCGGTATGGCTGTCGCCGCAGACAACTGTCATGCCCGGCTGGGTCAGGCCGAGTTCCGGCCCCATGACGTGAACCACGCCGCGCTGGTCGCTATCCCATCCGGCCAGTTCGATGCCGAAGCGTTGGGTATTGGCTTCCAGCGTTTCGACCTGTTTTTGGGCCTGATCGGTGATGTAGGGACGCTTGCCATCCGGTCCTGCGGGCAGGGTCGGGGTGGAGTGGTCCAAAGTGGCAAAGGTGCGGTCCGGACGGCGCACCTTCAGGCCGCGCGCATCCAGTTCGGAGAAGGCTTGGGGCGAAGTGACCTCGTGGACCAGATGCAGGTCCACATACATCACACCCGGCGTCGCGTCGGTTTCCTCAACGACGACGTGGCGCTCCCACACCTTTTCATACAACGTCTTAGGCTGGCTCATGTTGGCGCTCCGAGACGGTTTTGGCGGTGTGGATCGGCTCCAGCCAGCCGTAGCGGTCCGGCGTCGTACCATCGAACAGGCCGCGGAAGGCCTTGTTGATGGCCTTGGTCACAGGGCCGGGCCCAGCGGCCCGGGTGGTGATGCCGTCAACAGAGCGAACAGGGGTGATCTCGGCAGCGGTGCCGGTCATGAAGACCTCGTCGGCCACATACAGGCTCTCGCGGGTCATGGTCTGTTCGCGGGTCTCGTAGCCCAGACCGCGGGCCAGCTTGATGACGCTGTCGCGGGTGATGCCCTGCAGGATCGAGGAAGACGACGGCGGGGTCATCAGCACGCCATCGCGCACGACGAACAGGTTCTCGCCAGCGCCCTCGGACAGCAGGCCGTCCGTGCCCAGGGCAATGCCTTCGCCATAGCCGCCCTGACGGGCTTCGCGACCGATCAGATAGCCGGACAAATAGTTGCCACCCGCCTTGGCTCCGGTCGGGATGGTGTTCGGGGCTACGCGGTTCCAGCTGGAGATGCAGGCATCGATGCCCTTCTCCAGAGCTTCCTCGCTCAGATAGGCGCCCCACGGGAAGGCGGCGATCATAACGTCGGTGGTGATGGCTTCGGGCGACGGGGTCACACCCATGCCGCAACCACCCAGAAACGCCAGCGGGCGGATATAGGCCGACTTCAGACCTTCTGAGGCGACGGTGTCACGGCAGGCCTGCACCAGTTCCTCGACCGAATAGGGCATGGGGAAGTGATAGATGCGGGCGCTGTCGTGCAGACGCGCGACGTGGTCGGTCAGGCGAAAGCCGCACGGACCGTTCGGCGTGTCATAGACGCGGATGCCCTCGAACACCGAGGTGCCATAGTGAAGCGCATGGCTCATCACATGGACGGTGCAGTTCTCCCACGCCGTCAGTTTTCCATTGAACCAGATTTGCTTGGCCAGCGGCTTCATAGTTTGGTCGTCCAGTCTTGCGGCCGAGGCCGCGGGTTACTCTTAGAAAGGGATCAGGCGGCGTTGGCCGAGGCCGGAGCCTCGATGCGTCGCACGCCGAACAGGCGGTCAATCTGGCGGCCCAGATTGTCGATGCAGCGGGTGCCGTCACGGCTGGCCACAGTTAGGGCCAGAGTGCGCCAGTCGCCCACCTCGTTCATATTCATGCCGTGGATCTCGAACCCACGGCGCTCCACGAGGCCGATCAGACGCTGCAGCGAACCCTCAGCGCGGTCGATCTGGATATGGATCGTGTTGCTCATCGTGAGCCCTCCATCATTTCAGCGTTGTTCTTGCCCGGCGGAACCAGCGGCCAGACGTTGTCTTCGGGATCGATGATGACGTGCATCAGGATCGGACCATCGGCGGCCAGCAGGCGGTCGATGCCTTCCGAGACCTGATCTTTGGCGTCGATGCGGAAGGCGGGGATGCCGAAGGCCTCGGCGACCTTCACGAAGTCGGGGTTGTCGGACAGGTCGACCTCGGAGAAGTTTCGCTCGAAGAAGAACTCCTGCCACTGGCGCACCATGCCCAGACGCGAGTTGTCCAGCAGCACGATCTTCAGCGGAATGTTGAAGCGGTTGACCGTGGCCAGTTCCTGAATGTTCATCATCACGCCACCGTCGCCGGTGATGGTGACGACGCAGGCACTAGGGTCGGCCAGCTTGGCCCCGATGCCCGCAGGCAGGCCAAACCCCATGGCCCCCAGACCACCCGAAGTGATGTGGGCTTGCGGACGCGAGAACTCGCAGTGCTGGGCGACCCACATCTGGTGCTGGCCGACATCGCAGGCGGCGATGAAGGAGGGGCCAGCCTTCTTCGACAGTTCGTCCAGCAGGGCGGGCGCATAGATGCTGTCACCCGGTGCATTATAATTAACCGCACAGGCGGCCATTTCGGCACGGCATTTATCGGCCCATTCGCCGACGCTGATGGCGGTGCCGGATTGCAGCTCGCGGTTCAGCGCTTCCAGATTGGGGCGCAGATCGCCGACAACCGGAACGGCGACGGGGCGCAGCTTGCCAATCTCGGACGCATCGACATCAAAGTGGATGACACCTGCATTGGGGGCGAACTCGGCCAGCTTGCCGGTAGCGCGGTCGTCGAAACGGGCACCGACAACGATCAGCAGATCGGAAGCCTGAACAGCATCATTGGCGGCGCGGGTGCCGTGCATGCCCAGCATGCCAAGATAGTTGTCCTGACCGGTCGGGATGGTGCCCAGCGCGTTCAGGGTCGAAACCTGCGGGATGCCGGTCAGACGTGCGAACTCGCGCACGGCTTCGACCGCGCCGGAAATCTTCGCACCGCCGCCTATATATAGAATGGGACGCTTTGCGATGCGGATAACCTCGGCAGCGGCCATGATCGCGGCGCTGTCGGCAATGCCGTTGTCGTTCGGCAGGTGGAAGGCGCGAACGCTGTCGGTCTGCTGGAACTGGATGTCCTTTGGCAGGTCGATCAGAACCGGACCGGGACGGCCCGTGCGCGCAATATGGAAGGCCTCTTCGATGATGGCCGGAACGTCGGCGGCATCGCGGACCAGATAGGAGTGTTTCACCAGGGGCATGGTCACGCCCATGATGTCGACTTCCTGAAACGCGTCGGTGCCCATGACGGCCTGCGGAACATTGCCCGTGATACAGACCATGGGAACCGAATCCAGCATGGCATTGGCGATGCCGGTGACCAAGTTGGTGGCACCGGGACCAGAGGTGGCCATGCAGACGCCGACCTTGCCCGAGGCGCGGGCATAGGCATCGGCGGCGAAGGCCGCGCCTTGCTCATGGCGGCACAGATAGTGACGCACGCCCGATCCGGCGATGGCGTCATAGATCGGCATGATGGCCCCGCCCGGATAACCGAACACCACATCCACGCCCATCCGCTCCAGAGTGGAGACGACGAGGCTGGCACCGGTTTGGGCGGTGGTCTCGTTGGCGGGCATTTGAATGGTGGCGACAGTCATCTGGGCGGGGTCCGTGGGGGATGCCGATTAGGCGGCTTGAGGTTTGGCAGCCTGCAACCAGGCCATACGTTCACGCAGACGGGCACCGACCTCTTCAATCTGGGTGTCGCGGTCGACCTGCATCAGGCGCTCGTATTCCGGCTTGCCTTGCTCGTTCTCCTCGATCCAGCGACGGGCGAACTCACCGGACTGGATGTCGTTCAGAACGTCCTTCATGCGGTCAGCGGTCTCGTCGTTGACCACGCGCGGGCCCGAAACCAGAGCGCCCCATTTGGCGGTCTCGGAGATGAAGTGGTGCATCTTCGAGATGCCGCCTTCGTAGAACAGGTCCACGATCAGCTTCAGCTCGTGCAGGCATTCGAAGTAGGCGATCTCGGGCTGGTAGCCAGCGTCGACCAGAGTGTTGAAGCCACGGATGACCAGTTCCTTGGCACCGCCGCACAGGACGGCCTGTTCACCGAACAGATCGGTTTCGGTTTCTTCGCGGAAGGTGGTTTCCAAGAGGCCGCCGGTCGCGCCGCCATTGCCCTTGGCATAGCCCATGGCACGGTCACGCGCCTTGCCGGTGACGTCCTTCTCGATAGCGAACAGCGACGGCACGCCGCGACCGCGTTGGAACTCGCGGCGGACCAGATCACCCGGACCCTTCGGCGCCACCAGAATGACGTCCATGTCTTCACGCGGGGTGATGCGACCGTAGATGATCGAGAAGCCGTGTGCGAACAGCAGGGCCGATCCCTTCTTGGCGTTCGGCTCGATGATCTCTTTATAGACTTCGGCCTGAACCATGTCGGGCGTCAGGATGGCGATGATGTCGGCGTCCTTGACCGCTTCGGCAGGCTCGGCGGTGGTCAGGCCGTCTTCGGTGGCGTGTTTCCAGCCGATGCCGCCATGACGAACGCCGACGATCACGTCATGGCCCGAGTCCTTCAGGTTCTGGGCGTGGGCGCGGCCTTGCGAGCCATAGCCGATGATAGCGATCTTCTCGCCGGCGATAGCGCCCGGCTTGATGTCTTCGTTGGTATAGATGGTGATGGCCATGATCAGGCGTCCTCGGAAACGGTGTCGGTTTGGGCGATGGCTTGGTAGCGATCCGGCGTTTGCGCCGGAGGCGGGTTCGGGATGGTCACGGCACCTTGCGAAGCCGAGGCAACACTGGCGCGGTATTTGGCGAAGACGCCGCGAGCCTCGCGCAGTTCACGCATGGTGAAGGCGGCGCGGCGGGCGGTCAGGTCGGCATCGGTGTCGATGCGGCGGTTGGTGACGTCGATGGTGATGGTGTCGCCGGTTTCGATCAGGGCGATCGGGCCACCGACAGCAGCCTCCGGCGAAACGTGGCCTGCAACGAAGCCGTAAGACGCACCCGAGAAGCGGCCATCCGTCAGCAGGGCGACGTTCTCGACCTTGCGACCTTTCAGAGCGGCGGTGATCTGCAGCATCTCGCGCATGCCGGGGCCGCCCTTGGGGCCTTCGTAGCGGATGATGATGACGTCACCTTCGCCAGCGGTGCCAGACTGGACGGCGGCGAATGCCTCTTCTTCAGAGTCATAGACCTTGGCCGGACCGGTGAAGCGA